>NZ_JNIR01000001.1:1869375-2172187 GCF_000702605.1 Exiguobacterium acetylicum DSM 20416
GTCAATCCGCCATCAACTGTGATCATCGCTGCAGCCATCTCGATTGCAGGCATCATGTCACGATCAGTTGAGTTCGTAACGAGAATCATGCCTGGCTTTGCTTTCGCGTTCGCTTCTTCAGCGTTGTTTGCGATGACGACTTCGCCAACGACTCCACGCTCACCGATCCCACGACCGTTTGCGATCTCTTTACCGACGATGTGGATTTTCAACATGTTCGTTGTACCAGCAGTCAAAGCAGGGATACCAGCTGAGATGACGACAAGATCACCATCTGTGACGAAACCAGCGTCTTTTGCTGTGTCTGCAGCAAGTGTCAACATATCATCCGTGTTGTCTGAAAGATGATCAACGACGATTGGGTACACGCCCCATACGATGTTCAACTGACGTGCGACACGCGCGCTTGGTGTAACCGCAACGATGTTCGGCTCCGGACGGTATTTCGAGATACGTGCAGCCGTGTAACCCGATTGTGTCGGAGTCAAGATTGCTTTTGCATCTAAGTTGATCGCAGTGTGCGTAACCACTTGAGCGATTGCATCCGTTACTGTGTACTCACTACGCGTCTGACGATCTTTCAACAAGAGCTTGTAGTCGAGCATTTTTTCTGTACGTTTTGCGATCGAGTGCATCATTTGGACAGATTCGATTGGGTAGTCCCCTGCTGCTGTCTCACCTGAAAGCATGATTGCATCTGTACCATCAAGAATTGCGTTCGCGACGTCTGATGCTTCAGCACGTGTTGGACGTGGGAAACGTTGCATCGAGTCAAGCATTTGTGTTGCTGTAATGACTGGTTTACCGAAGTCGTTACAAAGCTTGATCAAGTCTTTTTGAGTTGGCGTGACTTCTTCCGTTGGGATCTCGATACCGAGGTCACCACGCGCTACCATCAAACCGTCCGAAATCGCAAGGATTTCTTCGATGTTATCGACACCTTCTTGGTTCTCGATTTTTGGGAAGATCTTGATGTGGCTCGCGTTGTTTTTCTCAAGCAATTGACGAATCGCAACGACGTCTGACGCACGGCGTACGAAAGATGCCGCGATCAAATCGATATCGCTCTTGATACCGAACTCGATATCAGCGATATCTTTTTCTGTCAAAGCAGGAAGGTTAACCTTCACGTTTGGCAAGTTAACGCCTTTTTTCGTCTTGATGACGCCTTCGTTTTCGATTGAACAACGAAGCTCACGGTTCGGAAGTTTTTCAGTGACACGAAGACCGATGAGACCGTCATCAAGCATGATCATCGAACCGACTTCAACATCATCGTAAAGTCCTTCGTATGTGACAGAAAATTTATCTTTCGTTCCGACGATTTCATTTGCATCACCACTGACGATGATGACTTCTTGTCCACGTTCGAGAAGCGCTTTTCCTTCTTCAAACGAATGTGTACGGATTTCCGGACCTTTCGTATCGAGAAGAATCGTAACGATTTTGTTTGCTTCTTCTGCTGCACGACGGATATCCGTGATACGTGCACCATGTTCTTCATAATCGCCGTGTGAGAAGTTCAAACGAGCGACGTTCATACCTGCTTCAATCATTTCTGGAAGACGTTTTTCTGACGCCGGTCCAATCGTACATACAATTTTAGTTCTACGCATATTCCATAAACCTCCTACGGTGTTTGGCCAAGTTCTCTTGTCCATTCCAATCCTATCGACGTTCGTTAAATCGAAAGCTGTTTTGAAAGCTCGAGAATATCAAGATCCAGCTCGTGTTTATTTTCGTCGAGTGCCTCATCGATATCGAGATCGATCATCTTACCACCACGTACACCTACGACACGTCCTTGCTTTCCTTGAAGTAGGATTTCGATAGCATGCGCCCCCATCCGACTTGCAAGTACACGGTCCGCTGCCGTTGGTGCTCCACCACGTTGAACGTGACCAAGAACCGTGACGCGTGTATCAAGACCTGTTTCTTTTGCGATCGCGTCTCCCACGTCCTGAGCACGACCTGCCCCTTCAGCGACGATGACGATCGAGTGTTTTTTACCGCGATTGACACCACTTTGAATGCGATCAAGGACTTCTTTTAAATCTTCAGGACGCTCGGGAACAAGAATCGATTCTGCTCCACCAGCAAGTCCTGCATATAATGCGATATCACCTGCATCGCGCCCCATGACTTCAATGACATACGTCCGCTCATGCGACGATGCCGTATCACGGATTTTATCGATCGCTTCAAGCGCCGTGTTGAGCGCTGTATCAAAGCCGATCGTATAGTCCGTTCCAGGGATATCGTTATCAATCGTACCTGGAAGTCCAATTGTCGGGAAGCCAAGTCCTGTCAATTTTTGGGCACCACGATACGATCCGTCTCCGCCTACGACGACGAGTGCATCAATTTCAAATTTCTTAAGATTGACGACCGCTTTTGCTCGTCCTTCTTCTGTGCGGAACTCAGGGCAACGTGCTGAACGTAGGAACGTTCCGCCTCGTTGAATAATGTCACCAACTGATCCAAGGTTCAACTGGACGATGTCCCCGTTGATTAATCCTTGATAGCCGTTATAGACACCAAATACTTCTAAGCCATGAAAAATCGCTTTACGCGTGACAGCACGCACCGCGGCATTCATACCTGGTGCATCGCCGCCACTCGTTAAGACAGCAATCCGTTTTAAACTCACGTTAATCACCTCTCCATTAATCTGAATCTAAAATAGCACGTTGTTTTCTTGTTTTACAACAGGGCAGATTGCATAAACTTTCACTTGGTTTTTCATCACCGATTCCGGAAATGAGGAATATCAATCATGATAGCGATTACATGGTGCTTATGTGCCAATTTGGTGATATTTTTCGGTCCGCTGATCGATGAGCTCTTCCTTGGTCAAATGAACCAATGATTCGAGTTTCTGTACCAATACAGTTTTTAATTTATCCGCCTGTAATGACACATCGAGATGTGCGCCTCCGACGACTTCTGGAATGATGGCATCTGCGATCCCGAGTCGTAATAAATCAGGTGCTGTGATCTTCATCGATTCTGCCGCTTTCTCCGCAAGACTTGCATCTTTCCATAACAATGCTGCAGCACCTTCAGGAGAGATAACGGAATACGTTGAATTCTCGAGCATCAAGAGTTGATCACACACTCCGATTCCTAAAGCACCACCTGATCCACCTTCACCGATGACGATTGAGATGATTGGAACTGTCATGCCAGCCATCTCAAACAGATTTTTCGCGATGGCCTCACTCTGACCACGTTCTTCTGCCGCACGTCCTGGATAAGCCCCTTTCGTGTCGATGAACGTGATGATTGGTCGGTTGAATTTCTCCGCTTGTTGCATGAGACGTAGTGCTTTTCGGTACCCTTCCGGATGTGGCATCCCAAAATTACGACGAATGTTTTCTTTTGTATCTTTTCCGCGTTGATGACCGATGATCGTCACCGGACGACCATTCAATGTTCCAATTCCACCAACGATTGCCGCATCATCATACCCATGACGATCGCCATGCAGCTCGATGAAATCTTCACAAATGGATTCAATGTAATCGAGTGTCGTTGGACGTTCTGGATGACGTGCCAATTGAACACGATTCCACGCTTTCATATTCCCGTAAATATCGAGTTCTAATCGATGAAGGCGTTCTTCAAGAAGTTGGAGTTCTTCCTTGAAGTCTAATCCTTGTGTTTCCGCCATATCATGGAGCTCAAGAATTTTTTCGCGTAACGCGATGACTGGTTGGTCAAATGGTTGCATGGTTCGTTCCCTCCGCATGTAGCTTTAAGATTCGCGTATAGTACGTTTTCAGATCATGTCGTGATACGACATCGTCCAGTTGACCTGCTTGTAATAAGAATTCTGCTGTTTGGAAATCTTCCGGTAGTTTTTCACGTATCGTCTGTTCGATGATCCGTCGACCTGCAAACCCGATCAACGCCCCCGGTTCAGCGATGTTGAAATCACCGAGCATCGCAAAACTTGCTGATACACCGCCGGTCGTCGGATGAGTCATACAAGAAATATAAAGTAATCCAGCATCTGAATGCTGTTTTAAGAAGAGACTCGATTTCGCCATCTGCATGAGACTAACCATTCCCTCTTGCATCCGTGCTCCACCTGAAGCGGAGAAAATCGTGACAGGTAGACGATGTTTCGTTGCGTAACGAACCGCTTCGGAAATCGCAGCACCAACCGCTGCCCCCATCGAGCCCATCCGGAATCGTGCATCCATGACACAAGCGACGAGTGGGTGACCATTCACATTCCCGACGCCACAGACGATCGCTTCCTCAAGACCCGTTCTGACTTGGTCGCCCTTTAATTTTTCCGGGTAATCTTGAAATCCGAGAGGATCCGCTTGAACTGCCGGTAAGTCAAAATACGTCACCGAACCTTCATCGAATAATTGTGTAAAACGTTCTTGCGCGGTCAACGGGTGATGATACCCACATGAACAGACACGTAAGTTCGCCTCCAGTTGTTTCGTATATTGGATTAATTTACATTTCGGACATTTCGTCATTAGGCCAACCGGCACATCGACACGCTGCTCCTTCGAAGTCAGCGTGACGAACTTTTTAGGTTTTCGAAAAAATGCTTGCACGTTCAGTTCCCCCTTGTCATCCTATGGGCGGTTCAAGAGTTGTTCCCGTTCCGCCTGCGTATAGAGTTCCCCTTGACCGAAGCTTTTATGGAAGGCATTGACTTGTCGCCAGATTCGTTCAAACAAATCGTTATCGACTGTCTGAATCAACGTTTCACGAAACGCAACATCGGATGAAACGACTGGTGCAAGCACCGAAAGGTCATCCAGCTGCGCGAGCGCTGCTTGCTCAAGCAAGCGAAGCGTTCCTGCCAAGTCTTCGAACTTCGAATCGCCAGTCACTAAGAATTGAGCGATGATTTGAATATAGGTATGATCGTCACGATTCAATAGAAAGCTTCCGCCTCCATGTCGTGTCTCGACGATCCCTAAATAAGCGAGCGTCCGTAATGCTTCTCGTACGGACGGTCGACTGATGGATAGTCGTTCTGCCAGTTCCCGTTCTGATGGAATACGGTCTCCTGGAACTAATCCATCTTGTTCGATCATCAATTTAATCGCCGCGATATTGGCTTCAAACGCATTTCGTTTCTTCTCCATATCGATACGGCACCACCTTTCTGACCCTTCAGTCGGTTGCTTTAATCGGTGGCATTGGTCAGACCAATTACCCCTTATTATAACAAATCTTATTACCTAGTACTAGTTTGAGCGGGGGACATTTTTCAGGACGACATGATCCTCGCCAAACCGAATACGTAGCCGAGCTAGTAATTCCTCATCATGCTGCACTGCATAAAGCGGCGGTAACGATTTCGTCTCGCGTGAATCCGCGTAGCGAACGACGACTGGAATATCGCCTGGTGCTGCTTCTAGCAACTGTTCGAGTGCGGCCAACTCATTTTTTGATGTTAACTTGACGAACAGCACATCTTGTCCAAGTGGACGGAGCCGTTCCAAAATGAACTGACGCTCCCCTTCGCGATCTTGCACCTTTAGTTCAATCAGTAAGACGTTCCCTAAATAAAGCGATCGACGGAATCGTTCATATTGATTCGGGAAGACGACGACCTCTTCATTAGAATACCCGTCGACTGCCTGAATAACTGCCATCGTTTGACCACGTTTCGTCTTGAACTCTCGAATCTGATCAATATAACAGACTAAATAATGTGTTTCCGAGCCGACGCCAAGATCATGGAAATAAGCAGATTCAACCGGTGCTTTCATTGCTGTCGTTAATGGCGAATACGTCAACCAGAATCCAAGCGCTTCCCGTTCTAATCGTGCCCAGTCGGAATCACTTCGTTTCGATGACTTCTGTGTCCGGCGTTTCCCGAGAATTGCTAATTCGTCTGGAAGTAATGTATTCGACGACTCGGTGAAATACTCAAGTACCTCTTGTTCGGCGAGCCCGCGATCGCCGTGCGTCGCTCGATCTAGCGCACCACTGTAGAGTAACAATTCAATTTTTGCGCGCTCCTTCTTGCCCCATCCGACGTGGGTTAACAGATCAGCAATCGTCGCCGTATGCTTCGACGCGTCCTTTACACGCTCGAATTCTCGCTCAGAAATACCTTTAATCACATGGATACCGAGACGAATTCCTTTGCCCTCTAACGAAGAACGGTAATCTGAAATCCAGACATCCGGCGAGTGGACAGGAAGACGTCGTTCACGCATCAATCGGACGAGACGCTCCGGTTGTTCGACCGAGACAAGCAAGAAAATGTGCGGAAAATGCGCTTTGATATATCCAAGGGCATAACTAATTTTTGAATAGGCGACCGCATGGCTTCGGTTGAATCCATACCCAGCAAATCGCTCGATTTGTTCATAGAGTGATTGTGCGATTGCATCATCGAATCCATTCGACTTTGCTCCTTCGAGAAAACGAATCCGTTCCCGTTCGAGCGAATCCGTACTTTTCTTAGAAATTGCACGCCGTAATAAATCTGCTTGTGCCAGTGTAAATCCAGCCACTCGACGGGTGATTTCCATGACTTGCTCTTGATAGACGATGATGCCATACGTTGGTGAAAGGACGTCTTCTAAAACGGGATGCAACATTTGATAAGGTTGACCGGCTTTTCGTTTCGCGTACAGATCAATGAATTTCATTGGTCCTGGACGATAGAGTGACATCGTTGCTACCAAATCCTCGAACCGATTTGGTTTGACTTCGCGTAACGTCTGTTTCATACCTGTCGACTCGAATTGGAAAATATCATCCGTCTCAGCGCGGGCAAAGACTTGGAATGTTGCACGATCTTCCTCTGGAATTTGCGTGAGCGTAAAGGATGGCTGTTCTCGACGAATCAATTCTTCCATCCGACGCAAACGACTGAGATTTCGTAATCCTAACAAGTCAATTTTTAACAATCCTTGACGCTCCAACGCCTGCATCAGGAACTGCGTCACATACCGTTCATTTGGTCCCGTTTCAACAGGTGTCGTCTCGACGAGCAGTTCAGATCCAATGACGACACCAGCCGCGTGAACCGAACGTTGTCGCGGGAGACTCTCGACCGCTTGTGCCAATTGCAACAGTTGCCGGCGCTTTTCGCTTCCAGAGAACCAACGATATGTCTGTTTATTTTGTTCGATCCCTTGTAATGTCGTTGATTTTCCAAGCTGTTTGACTGCAGCATCTAACTCATCTTTCGAAAACTCTAGCGTCCGTCCGACGTCTCGAAGAGCGGCTTTGGCACCGAGCGTCGACAATGTACCGATTTGAGCAACGTGATCTTTTCCGTAACGCATCACGAGATCCTCTAATACTTCTTCGCGTCGTTCGTCTTCGATATCGATATCGATATCAGGCATCGAAATCCGCTCGGGGTTCAAGAATCGTTCGAATAGTAATCCATATTTCAATGGATCCACCGTCGTAATTCCAAGCGCATAACTGACAAGTGATCCAGCTGCTGAGCCTCGACCAGGTCCAACGAAGATACCTTTCGCTTTTGCGCTACGTACGAGTTCTTCAACGATTAAGAAGTAATCGGCAAATCCCGTCTTATCGATGACTGATAGTTCATAAGCGAGACGTTCCCGTGCCGCTTCACTTTCATGACCATGTGCCAGTAAACCTTCCTCAGCACGTTTCCGTAACAACGCATTCGAGTCTTCCGCAATACGTGGAAGTGGACGTTGTTGATAAGGTAATTCTAAGCGTTCAGATGTCGTCGCAAACTGCTCCGCCATCGTAATTTCTCGCTCGGTAAAGTCTTCGAGTAACTCTTCCCGGGTCTTTAAATGCATCAGACGATCTGTCTTTTGGTCTTGGAACGTCGTCGCTTCACCAATCGCACGTATTGCTTGATACGCTGGCGCTTCATCTCGACGAAGATAACGAACAGGATCGACTGGTACAGTCTCAACACCAAGTGCTGCTGCTACTTCGCGGTAACGCGTGCGACTCTCTCGTTCGACCGTTGAACGACTAGAGGTTACTCCCATATATGTACGCGCTCCTTGAACGTGTCCCATCCATTGAACGAAGGAACGACGTAGACGCGTCGCATCTTCAGATGCTTGACGCAGTGGAACGAGGACCGCGATCAGTGATGAAACTTCAGTCTCCCCCTGTCGACTGGCTAGTCGATACAGTTGACGCAGTCCATCAGAAGAAAAAGCAAACCATAAGATACAAAATTCTTCTTCTTCGATTCGTTGCTCCCATCCGACGATCGGCTGCATATTTCGACGTTGACATGCATCGATGAATGCGGGAACTCCTGTTAATGTCGTTTCACAGATGACCGCTCGTCCGATGTGTCGACGGACTAGTTCATCAAGATAAGGCTCGATTCGAACTAAACTCTGCAATGGACTAAACTGCGTCCGAACATTTATATGCATCTTCCATTCTCCTTTCTCTTCTGATGGAGGTTTTTAAAAGTTTTCAGAACATTCATATCTAACTGACTCAAGTACTCGCCATCTGATTTATTATTCGCTACAATAAGTATAGAAATATCATGACGGGTACGGAAGGAGCGTTTCTCATGATTTTGAATCGCAGTCAAATCGCACGTGAAAAAGTCGAACAACTAAAGCTCGGTGTTACCGCTTTTACTGAAACGGAAGAAATCGCTGAGAAGATTCGCAAATCTGTCGCTGAACTTCAACTGAATGTCATTGAAGACCACACAGATCGTGGCGTTTGGTTCATTCCGCAAGACGAAACAAAGACGCAATAAGCGTAAAAAGGCTGTTCGCTTCGCTTCCTCTATGAGAGGAGTGAGACCGAGCAGCCTTTTTCCGTTTAAAACTGGAAGTTAGCAGCGACCTCGTCCAGACGACGGATGACACGTTCGACTTCACTCAACTGTCCAATCGTCGCTCCGGACGCCATCGGATGTCCACCACCATTGAATTCTTTTGCTACTTCATTGATGACAGGACCCTTCGAACGAATCCGGACACGGACTTCCTTGTCCGTTTCAAGGAATAACGCCCAACACTTCATTCCTTTTAAACCAGCAAAACTATTGACGAGTAACGATGCTTGCTCAACCGTCGCCCCAAACTGCTTCAATGTATCTTGTGTCAAAACGACATAACCGACACCTTGATCCGTCAATTGAATATGTTGTAGGACGTATCCTTGTAAGTGAAGCGCCGCAAGTTCTGTTTCGTACATATTGCGATACAACCAGTCCGTATCGATTCCTGCATCAATCAATTGCGCTGCGACTTCAAATGTTCGTTTCGTCGTACCACGGAATTGGAAACGTCCCGTGTCACCGACGATCCCAGCGTAGAATTGAATGGCAGCTGATGCTGGAATCTCATATCCCCATTCATTCAATAAATGAACGAGCAGTTCCGATGTCGAACTCATCGTCGTATCGACGAGCTGCACGGGCGCGTATGGATCTTCATCCGGATGATGGTCGATTTTAATGACATCTTTTCCTGTCATCGCAACTTTTCCATCGATCCGCGCTTGGTTCGCCGTATCCAGAATCACGACTAACGCCTTTTTATACAACACGTCATCGATTTGATCGAGCTCCCCCATGAATGACAGTGATGCCGCCATCTCACCTGCTGACAAAACTGTTTTTTCAGGAAACTGATGTTGTAATGTTAATTGTAAACCGAATTGACTACCGAGTGCATCGGGATCTGGCCGTTCATGACGATGAATAATGATCGTATCTGCCGCTTCAATCATTTGTTTGATTTGCTCTTTCACTGTGCACAGCTCCTCTAATCTTGATATGATACTAGATGAAGACAAAAAGGAGGTCCTTTTAACATGCAATTCATCCTCATCGCCCTCATCGTTTTCTCGCTTGGTGGGTATTTGTTAGCAAAACGCCGCGCGTTCCATACGAAAAGCACGAACCGAAAATACTTGTTCAATACGCAAGCGAGCATTTGGTTGAGCTTGTTCGTCATCCTATTTGCCGTCAACCAGTTCGTTTCCGGGAACGGATTAACGACACTCGTTGGGAAAATCGTTTGTTCCATTTTAATCATCGTCGGTGTTGCTTCATTCATCGCCGGATTCATCCGTTACAAAAAGATTTATCCGTATGTCGTCCGCGAGATGGAGCAATCCTGAGCTAGATTCAGAGGAACCGAAGTCAGTTGACTTCGGTTCTTTTTGATTCATTTAACGATCGATGAGTTGGGATGTCACGAGTGCCTTCGCAACAATTTGTGTCCCTTGATACATTTCGACATCGACTTTCCCGAATTTTCGACCGACGTCAAAGACATTCGCCCGGATCGTTACCGTGCTCTCGATTTGAACAGGTTTAATGAAGTAGATGCTGACATTTTCAATGACAAGGTCACCTTTTTTCATATGGCGTAACATTCGCGTCGCTCCTTCGACTAGAAGCGTCGTCAACACCCCACTCGAAGCAGTCCCCATGAAGTTCGTCATTTGCGGCGAGACCTCAAGCGATAAGTACGGTCCCCGTTCGTCCTCCGCCGCCTTGATTTGCCCCGTGATTAGATCGTCGAACGTCTCTCCGACTTGTGGTTGACGATTCGCGAGTTGCAGTGCCTTGAGGACGTCTTGCCGACTAATGATCCCGAGCAATCGACCGTATTGGTCGATGACCGGTAGCATCTCGATTCCTTCCCAGACCATCTGATGCGCGGAATTCGTGACACTCGTTCGAATACCGACCGTGATCGGGTGACGGGTCATGACTTTTTCAACAGCCCAGTCATGTGGACGGTCAATGATGTCCTTCGCTGTCACGACACCGACGACCTTCATTTGTTCATCGATGACAGGATAACGATTGTGTTTCGTCTGCTCATTTAACTCATGCCAGCGTGAAATGGGATCCGTCGTCTGTAAATAGAACGTGTCATGCAACGGAATTAAAATATCCGAGACGAGTAAAATCTCCTTTTTGATCAATCGATCATAAATCGCACGGTTGATCATCGTCGCAACCGTGAACGTATCATATGACGTCGAAATGATCGGTAACTCCATCTCATCCGCCAATCGCTTCGCATCTTCTGTCGTATCGAAGCCACCGGTAATCAATACAGCAGCCCCTGCTTCAAGCACGAGCTCATGTGCTTTTTCGCGGTTTCCGATGATGACGAGACTATCGACATCGATGTAGCGCATCATGGCTTCGAGCTTCATTGCGCCAATGACGAATTTCGTCAACGTCTTGTGTAATCCATTTCGACCACCGAGCACTTGACCATCGACGATGTTCACGACTTCCGCGAATGTCAGCTTCTCGATATTTTCTTTTTGTTTCTTTTTAATCCGAATCGTTCCGACTCGCTCGATCGTCGAGACGAACCCTAAATTTTCTGCTTCCTTGATGGCGCGATAAGCCGTCCCCTCGGATACGGTCAAATCCTTCGCGATTTGTCGGACGGAAATCTTTGTTCCGACATCAAGATCTTCGATGTGTCGAATGATCTGTTCGTGTTTCGTAGGCATACTGTATCCCTTCTTTTCCTTTTTTCTACTCTCCTGTCATTATACTGTACTACTCTAAAGATGAAAACGTGTACTAGTCTGATTTACGATAAATGTTTTTCGAACCGGACGATGATATACTTATGTAGAAAATGAGTAGAGAGGTGGAATCATATATGCGCGAACGTACGAACCAAATCAGTGAATTCTTGAAAGAACAAGGAATCGACTTAGCCGTCGTCACTTCGAAGGCAAACGTCTTTTATTTCTCAGGAGTCTACGCTGAACCACACGAACGTGTCATGGCGGTCCTCGTCGATGTAACCGGTAAACATGTATTATTCTGTCCGGCACTCGAAGCAAGTATCGTTGCAGCGAGCCCTTGGGAAGGAGACGTCGTGACGTATGAGGATCACGAAAACCCGTTTGATCGATTAGCAGAATTATTCGCGACATTCGAACACTCGAATAACCGGATTGGTATCGAAGGGGAACATATGACGTTCAGCCGCTATCAGGAGTTAAGTTCACGTCTTGAGAACGCAGCGATTCTCGATATCGGTGCGTCGCTACAAGGACTGCGCTTGAAAAAAACACCGGACGAAATCGCTATTCTTCAAGAAGCAGCACAACTTGCGGACGAAGCAATCAAAATCGGTAAACAAGCGATTCGCCCGGGGATCACGGAAATCGAAGTCATTGCGGAAATCGAATATGAAATGAAGAAAAAAGGCGTCCGCGAGATGTCATTTGATACGCTTGTTTTATTTGGTGCAAACAGTGCTGATCCGCACGGTGTACCCGGCGACCGTGTCATCCAAGAAGGCGACTTCGTCTTATTTGACCTCGGCGTCGTTTGGAAAGGCTACTGTTCCGATATTACACGGACCTTCGTTTACGGCGAAGCGAACGAAGAACAGAAAAAAATCTATGAAACGGTTCGCCAAGCACTTGAAGCCGCGACAGAAGCAAGCCAGATCGGCACGACACTCGGTTCGTTAGATAAGGCAGCTCGTGACGTCATCACAGAAGCTGGTTACGGGCAGTACTTCACGCACCGTGTCGGTCACGGACTCGGAATCGAGGTTCATGAATTCCCGTCTCTCGCGTCAAACAACCTACTGACGGCTGAAGCTGGTTTCGTCTACACACTCGAACCAGGCATTTATGTTCCAGGTGTCGGTGGCGTCCGCATCGAGGATGATATTCATCTCACTGCGGAAGGTCCAGTTGCGTTAACTCGCACACCAAAACACCTTCAATCCATTCCTTCATCTTAACTCAAGAAAAACACCTAATCCATCGCTTGGATTAGGTGTTTTTGCTTACTTACGGGATTGATGGACGACATTGACGCCACCTGTTACATCGAGAATTGCTCCCGTGATCATACTCGATTCTTCTGCCAGCAAGAAGGAGATCGCGCGAGCGATGTCTTCTCCGACACCCGTTCTTCCGACAGGCGTCGCCTCATCATGCTCCGCTTCTGAAATCTGTTTCGTCTTATTGTCTCCGACGATGTTTCCTGGGTTGACCATGTTGACCGTGATGCCATGTTCCGCTTCTTCAAGCGCTACACTCTTCGTCAAACTCACCATCCCGCTTTTAGCAGCAGCGAACGCCGCCCGGCATACCCATCCCGGCGCTGTTGCACTCTCTGGAAAGCCATACGTAATGATTCGACCATAAGATTGCTTACGCATGACGGGTAACACTTGACGTAACAGCCAAAAACTAGCCGTCAGATTCCCGGTGATCACTTCATTCCATTCCTGATCGGTGTAATCTACTAACGCTTTTCGTTCAAATATATAAGGTCCTGCATTAAGTATCAACGCATCAATCCGACCTTGCTCGTTGATTGCTTGTTGGGTTGCGCGTTCCAATTCTTCTTGATTCGTCACATCCGCTTGAATCGTCATGAGGTTCGGATGTGTAAATTCGGGTTCGGAACGATGGAACGCTGTCACTTTCCAACCTTCTTCCAGTAACTGGCGCGTTACTCGTTCTCCCAGTCCTTTTGTACCTGCTGTAATTAACGCGTGCCTCATCTTGGCATCGCCCCCTTTCACTGACTCCATCTTACGACGGAACGGAAAGGAAGGACAATTTTTAGAACTCACTGAATGTTTCATCCGCTCCCAGTAAGAGAATGGTATAATTAGGGTGTACTCATCATATCGATTACGAAGGGATGGATTCATCATGGCAATCGTCTATCATAATGTACTTGTAGCAGTAGATGGCTCAAAAGAGGCAGAACGTGCCTTCGAGACGGCAATCGATGTTTCATTGCGAAATGATGCAAAATTGATCATCGCACACGTCATTGATACACGGACATTCGCAACGGTAGAAGCATATGACCGCACCATCACGGAGCGTGCCGAATCTTACGCGAAGGAATTGCTAGACGAATACGTCAAGACCGCTCAAGATCGCGGTGTACAGGAAGTCGAAGTAGCGATTGAATACGGCTCACCGAAAGTAACGATCGCCAAAAAGCTTGCCCCTAATCACGATGCCGATTTAATCATCTGTGGCGCAACTGGTTTAAACGCTGTTGAGCGTTTCTTCATCGGTAGTGTCTCTGAAAGCATTACGCGTTACGCAAAATGTGACGTTTTGATCGTCCGTTTATGAACCACTCTTCACCAAAAAGCCTCGCTTCCTTCATTTCAAAGGAAGCGAGGCTTTTTTGACGACCTACTTAATCAAAAAAACCATCGAACCAATGTCCGATGGTTTAAAATCATTTGTATTTTACTGTGACCGTACGACGACCCCAGTTGAATGCTTCTGAACGAGAGTAGTAAAGGATATCCAGCTTCTTGCCTTTGATGGCACCGCCAGTATCAGCGGCTGTATACGTTCCTTTTAATTTCCCTTTGTAATACACTTTCACTGTCGAACGAAGTGGAATGACACGTGGATCAACCGCTACGACTTTCTTTTTCGAGCTTTTGATGTTCCAACCGATTGCTGTCAGATTACCACTACCTGGATCATACGGCGTGTAAGCTGTTGCGCTTACGTTCGTGATTGTTTTCCAACCACCTGTCGATTGTTTTTTCGAACTGCTTGACGTCACGACTTTCGAGTAGCTTGCGCTAAGGTAAGCTGTTTTACCTTTGTAACTTACTTTATACCAGTTACCTGTTTTTGCTTTGTACGATAACGTTTGGTTCTTATATAGAAGACCGAGCTTTTTCGAAGAAGTAGTAGCTTTCTGACGAATGACTAGGCTATCGACTGTTGACTTGACGCTTTTCTTAGTTGCAGCCTCTGCTTGAAGACCTGCGAACGAACTGAGTGCTAACACGACCGTTAAAACACTTGCGAGCATCCGTTTCATCATGTATTTTCTCCTCCATCATTGTTTCGTGTTTGTTAACTGAGATTAATATACATGACAAAACGAAGTAGTGCCGTTACATATAGACCACAAAAATATGTCTGTACTATTACTTTTATGTTACAAAAGACTCATTTTTTTAAGAAATCGATCATTTTTGGGTTTATTTTTACAAAGATGACGATTCATTTTTCGTTATATGACAAACACCGTAACAATAGATCGTATGTTCGTATATTCTATTTCTTAGATTTTATAAAAAAAGACTGAATCGTTGGAATAACGACTCAGTCTTTTTGATTGAAACGATTATGCGTTTTGAGCAACTAATCCACCAACACGAACCGTGTCGCGTGCAATCATCAATTCCTCATTCGTTGGAATGATGATGACTTTAACTGGTGAGTGTGGGTAGTTAATGAAGAGTTCTTCTCCACGAGCTCCAGTGTTGAGTGATGGATCCCAGTAAACGCCCATGAATTCAAGACCACGTAAGACACGCTCACGGATTGAATCTGAGTTTTCTCCGACGCCCGCTGTGAAGATGATCGCATCGACACCATTCATCTCAGCAGCGTATTGCCCGATGTAACCGTGGATACGGTTAGCAAAGATACGGAGTGCCATCTCTGAACGATGATTTCCTTCTTTAGCAGCTGTCTGGACATCACGCAAGTCACTTGAGAGACCTGAAAGACCGTAGATTCCAGACTCTTTGTTCATGACGTTCAAGACGTCCTCTGCTGTTTTCCCTGTTTTCTCCATCAAGAATGGAATCAACGCTGGGTCAAGTGAACCAGAACGTGTTCCCATTGTGATCCCTTCAAACGGTGTGAAGCCCATTGTCGTATCGATTGATTCGCCACCCGAAACTGCTGCGATCGATGCTCCGCTACCTAAGTGACATGAAATCAAACGGAGGTCTTTTAACGGACGACCGAGTAATTCAGATGCACGTTCCGTAACGTATTTGTGGCTCGTACCGTGGAAACCATATTTACGGATGCCGTATTCTGTATAGTAATCATACGGCAAGCTGTAAAGGAAGTTTTCTTCTGGCATCGTTTGGTGGAACGCCGTATCGAAGACTGCCACTTGTGGTACTTCCGGAAGCAATGCTTGGAATGCCCGGATTCCGATCAAGTTTGGTGGAATGTGAAGTGGTCCGAGTTCTGTGTACGACTCGATATCGTGCATGACTTCATCTGTAATCAATACAGAGTCTGCATATTTTTCTTTACCATGAAGCACACGGTGTCCAACACCTTTAATCTCATCGTAAGACGAGATGATTCCGAACTCCATCAATTTTTCGAGTGACAACTCGACTGCTTCTTTATGTGTTGCAAGTGGGAGGACATCTGTATACTTTTGTCCTTCACCATATTTAATCGTAAAGATTGCATCGTCTTTACCAACGCGTTCAACGAGTCCGACTGCAATCATCGTTTCGTTCGGCATTTCGAGCAATTGGAACTTCAAAGACGAACTACCTGCGTTTACCGCCATAATTTTTGCCATGATTTTTCCCCTTTTCCATTTGAATCCAATGAACATTCACATCTGTTTAGGTTTTCTTCTATTTCTGTTCTACAACTAGAATAGTCAAATTAACGACAGATTTCAATCACTTTGCGTAATTCATTTTAATTCTGTGTTAATCCATTCATCAATCTGTTTCACCATACCACCAAAGGCGCGGGCATCTGTGAACGATGGCAACTCAGCAAGCAATGCTTGTTTCGGCATCTTCATACCGGCTAAATGATTACGGACGATCAAATAACTTTTTGCTGCCTGTTCTTGTTTGAACATCGTGAGCGGCAACTGCAAAATACCGATGACATGCGCTTTTGATTCGAAGTACTGTTTCAACTTCCCTTCCGTATCATGTTGGAACAGACCGTTCGGAATGACAAAGACACCAAATCCACCTGGTTTGACGTATTGCATCGCCTGTTCAATCAACAAGAAATGACTATAGCTCATCCCTTCGTCTCGTTTCAAGATGTAAGAAGCGGCAGCCTCTTCATCCGGATAATAACCGACAGGAAGATCAGCCATCGCAAGATCAACTGGATCTAACAATAATGGTCGTAAGGCATCTTGATGGGTATACGTGACTGGATAGTCGAGTAATTCCGTTACCGCTGCTGATAAACGAATCAATGTCTCATCTACCTCGACCGCCTCAGCGGCTGTACCTGTCGAAAGCTGACTTAAGACAGCATGTAACATGCCACCCGCCCCACTCCCCAACTCAAGTAATCGGATGTCCTCCTTACCTACCAATTTCCCGATTAGATAACCAGCAAACAAAGCGACACTGTCTGGCGTCGGCAAATGGTTCGGTTGCGCTTGTTTCATCCCTTCTAAAATAGCAAGCGACACTGCCTTCCGAATGACTTCTTTATCTACATTTTCAGTATGACGATCGTTCAATCGATCAATCACCGTCGTCAACGCTTCTAAATAGGGCATATCAAGATCACGTTCGATTTGTTTTGTTTGACGTGTTAATTCCTTATATAACTTTTCTAACGGCTCCATGTACGTCATCCTCTCCAAAACGAAACGGCCCCCCCGTAGAGCGGGAGCCGTTTCTATCATTAGTTCCATTGTAACGCTTCAGCGGCGTTTGTAAACCATTCTTACTTCGCTTCACGCGCTGCAGCGAGTGCTGCTTCAAAATTAACTTCGTCTGTTGATTCTTCAAGATATTCAACGTACGTGATCTCGTTGTTTGAATCAAGAACGAAAACAGAACGTGCAAGCAGGCGTAATTCTTCGATGGCTACGCCATACTGTGTACCGAATGAAAGATCGCGGTGATCAGACAACGTCACGACTTGATCGAGACCGCTTGATGCGCACCAGCGACGTTGTGCGAACGGAAGGTCGTTTGAGATCGTCATGACCGTCACACCTTCGATTGTTGCTGCTTCTTCATTGAATTTGCGTGTCTGCGCATCACAAACGCCTGTATCGATTGATGGGACAACGCTGATGATTCGAACACCTTGATATGTATCACGTGTTACCGGTGATAAGTCGTTAGCTAACACTTGAAAGTCAGGTGCTGTTTGTCCGACTTGAACTGCTGTACCTTGAAGTGTGATTGGATTTCCTTTAAAAGTTGCCATATGAATTCCCCATTTCCCCTGATTGGATATACTGTATTTTCTATTTAACTATAGGAATGATCTGCGAAGATGGCAAGCATTCTGCCATAATTGATGGACTTCAGTACCCGTCTTTCCAAAAAACAGGTATAATGAAAGAGTTCATGAAACGCTTTCAAGGGGGAATTGACCATGGCTCGAAATAATGTCTACCTGTACTACCGAAATACACAAAGACACGAGACGCAGGTGCGAAAGTTGATTGATGTCGGTACACGATATGGACTGAACGTCGTCCAAGATCACCGACAAGCAAACATCATCGTCTCGATTGGTGGAGATGGGGCTTTCTTGCAAGCGGCACGCTTCACAGGTTTCCGTGATGATGCCATCTATGTTGGATTCGCTGAAGGACCAAACTCGTTCTACTGTGATTTTGATATCAATGATCTTTCGGCGGTCGAAGCGATCTTTAAAGAGACAGGCAACCGTGTCTCGGATGGTGAAATCGAAGTACGTCGTTATCCACTGCTCGAAGCATCCATCAACGGTGGACCACCGATGCTCTGTCTGAACGAATGTTCCGTGAAGTCGAGCATCATCAAATCACTCGCGATCGAAGTCTATATCGATGACTTCCTGTTTGAGACATTCCGCGGGGATGGAATGGTCATCTCAACACCGACGGGCTCTACGGCTTATAATAAGTCACTCTCTGGTGCGATCGTCGATCCATTGATCCACTGTCTTCAAGTCAGCGAAATTGCTTCGGTCAACAACAACCGGTACCGGACACTCGGTTCTGCTTTCCTACTGAACCGTGGACGGAAACTCTCGTTACGCATCATCGAAGACGGAAACGACTATCCGATCATCGGGATGGATAACGAAGCACTCAGTCTCACACGAACAGATTCAGTCGATATCCAACTTTCTGAAAAAGAACTGAAAACCGTCAAACTGACGAATAATACATTTTGGCATAAGATTCAACGCTCGTTCTTATGACAATAAAAAAATCTGCCTCCTCGGGGCAGATTTTTTATTGCGTCTTCCGTTACGTCACCCCTTATACTCCAATCAAAGGAGGTACACAACTGATGTATTCCACTCAGGAAATTGCCAAACTGACCGGCGTCACAAAACGAACACTCTATCATTATGAGACGATCGGTCTCCTCGTGCCAAAGCGTACCGATGCCGGTCACCGAAGTTACAGCAGAGAGGATCTTTTACGTTTACAACAAATCCTGCTCTATCGTTCACTTGATTTTCCACTGTCAGAAATCCGAAGATTACTCACGCAACCTGATTCCAATCATCATACGACACTGAAAAAGCAGATTGCGCTTCTTCAAGAAAAAGCTTCGCATTATCAAATGCTCGCTCAACTCGCTGAACAGACATTACTCACGTTAAAAGGAGGACTCCCCATGAAAGACGAACAATTATTCCGTGGTTTACGGCATGATGAGATCGTTACGCATGAAAAGCAACATGCAGATGAAGTCCAAAAACACTACGGCGACACCGACGCCTATCGAATCAGTGCAAAAAGACTACAACAACGTACTCCGAATGAGAAAGAACAACTGAGCACCATGCACAAACAGCTCGATCAGCGCTTGACGGTCCTTTACCGTGACGGGCGCATGACTACGGATCCAGACGTTCAACAAGTCGTCAAAGATCAACATGACTTCATCGATACGTACTATTACCCATGCGCATTATCTCTCTTTGCCTCACTCGGTCAGATGTATGTGTCTGACGAACGATTCCGTGCCTATTACGATGCGTATGCCCCTGGACTATCCACGTTCTATTCGGAAGCTATTTCACACTATGCGCAAACATCACACTAACGCGGCTTCCGCCTGATAAACGGTTTTTCCAGCTTGGACCGTCTCGACCAAACGGTTATTTAAGATCGCTTCCCCACGCAGGCGATAGAAGTCTTCTTCAAAGATGACGAAGTCGGCATCATAGCCAGGTAAGAGCAATCCTTTTCGACCATGTGTTTCCGTCGCGAGATGTGGATTTTTCGTAAAGAGCAATAAGGCTTCAAACATCGATAACGTCTCGTTCGTTTTATTGACACGCCCTGCCGTTCCTTCGGTTGCTGCATAAAGCGACCGTCGGACATCGGGGTCAGAGATCGGCGCATCTGCTCCGCCGCACAATAATGCGCCGGTCTCAGCTAACGAACGTAAGCGATAACTCCAGTCTAAGCGGTTCAACCCGAGTCGATCGACGATGAAATCGGCGTCATCCAGTAAAAAGACCGGTTGGACGTCAATCAAGACCGGTAACTTCCGAATTCGCGCAAGCGTTTCTGGTCGGACGACCGTCGCATGAATGATGCGATCTCGTTTCCCTTTTGGCGCAGGATACTTCTCGAGCACCTGTACGAACCGCTCGATCGCTAAATCCCCGATGACGTGTGCCGCGACTGTGAACCCGTAACTACGTGCACGTTTGACGAGTTGCTCGAGTTGTTCTGGCGTATGCACTTCAATACCACGTGTCGTCGGATCATCGGAATAACCACGACCGAGAAGAGCTGTTCGTCCTCCGAGAGCGCCGTCGACGAACAGTTTCATCGCACCAATTGACATCGTTGACGGTAAAGTAGGTTGTTGTTGCACGAACTCATCAATGACAAGATGATGCACGAGCAAATGCGTATGGAAGCCTGTCTCTTGCGTCACTTCCTTATAGGCTTGCAAGATGTCCGCGACATCACCGTGATACGACAAGTCTTCTGTGTGTGCCGCAATGATGCCGTATTGGTATAAATTCTTAATCGCTGACCGGAGGGACGATTTATTCCGCTCCAAGTTTCCAGCTTGTAACGCATATAAAGGTTCAAGCGCCGCATCGTACAAGAATCCGTCAGCTTCACCATTATCCGATATACCGACCTTTCCACCTTCGATGACAGTCGACGCTTTATATCCGAGCTGTTGGAACAAGACATCGTTGACAAGTGCTGTATGCCGGTCTGTTCGTTTCAACAAGGCAGGTGCATCAGGGAACAACTGATTGAGCCATGCTTTCGTCGGTGCACGATCAAGCTTCGTTTCGTCATAGCCTTCTGCCACATGGATCCCATTGACTGGTTCCGCCTTGAGAAAAGCTTGCCCTAACGCTTCAAGCGTCGTATAGCGCGAGGCATCGACACGATTGATCGCTTCCCCGTAACCGATCAGATGAATATGCGCATCCGTAAAGGCTGGATATACAGCTTTTCCGTTCAAGTCGTGAATTTGATCAATACGTCTACCGAAACGGCGGCGTAGCTTTCCTTCCTCTCCCATCGCGATGATCCGCGTCTTCTCGACGAACATCGCTGAATGGACATCCTCTTCGTGTGCCATCGTTCGAATCAATCCGTTTACGTATAGTGTTCCCATTCCACTCACTCCTCTTTTTACAAAAATAGGGTGACCATGACGGTCACCCTGAATTGTCGATCCTGATTTAAACGTGCAATGTTTCTTCTGGTGCACACGACCGTTTAATACGTTCGATCGCGGCCGGATCGTATTCATTTAGGACACGTTCCGCTAAGACAATCGTTCGTTCATAGTCTCCCGCTAAGAACTTCGTTTCCGCGATCGTCAGCGACATATGTATCTCGTTGTCGTGGCGACGGTACCGGTTCGCATACTGGACGAGCCGTTCGGCATACGTGACTTCGAACACTAATGTATCTAACCGTTCTTGCACATGTTTAAACGTTTCTTGGACGTCTTGACTTTGTGCGACGATCGATCGAACGTTAAACGGTAACTCTTCGAGCCGTGTTTCAAGCGTCTGCAGTGAACGATTCGCATTTCGGAGCGCTTCTTCCACCTCAGCCGGTAAGTTCGGTAATCCGAGTCGTTTCAGACGGAGACGTGTCTGCGACAGCTGATGACGCCATTCGACGATTCGTTCGCGAACTTCCGTCTCTTCTTTTCGAAGTGCCTGGAGTTCGACCGTAAAGCGTTCGTACTGAATCATCAACTGTTCTTCGAGGCGAATCGCATCGCGCATCTGATCTTCGAGCATACTGAACGGAATGATTTTTCCGGCAATCGACTCATCGAGATCTTTTGCAGCTTCAAACAGTAGCTCTTCGTCACGCTGGATCGTCTCATAATGAATCCCTAAATCTGCTGAGATTTCATATTTTTCACGTAAGATGCTGAATTCTTGTGCCAATTGATGAATCCGTTCACGCATCCGTAGCGCTTTTTGTTTCAAGAATTGATTTTCTTTTTTTCACTTGATGACGCGCATCGACCTCACGACGGAATGTATCATACATTTGATCAACATCGGCCGATAACTGTTGAATCGCCTCTTCCAACCCGTCGACTTCTAGCATTTCGATTTTCTCAGAGAGGCTCAGACGTTGTTCCTCGAACCGTTTGATCTCGGATTGGAGACCGAGTGGTTCAAGTGGGTACCCATCTAACGACATCTCCTTATAGCCCGCTCCAAGCTGATCAATCCGTTGACGCAATTCATGAGCGAGAATCTTCCATTGTTTCGGTACGAGTTCGACGAGTTGACGCGTCGTTGCTACTTCTTGCTCGAGTAACAAGCTTGTTTCATACACCTTCGTCACTTCACCTGAAGCTTCGTACTGACACATCTCATTCCAGTGCGCGTCGATCTGTTCACTTCGTTCTTCCAGACGCGCAAGCGCCGGACCGAATGAATTCGCTTGAATCAATAATGATTTCCGAACTTGCCCTGAATCGGCTTCCCCTTGCGCTTTCAGTTCGGCTAGAACCGATTGATTCGTTTTGAACGTCGACATCTCGACGAGCATTTCATCGATCAATCCTTCGAGTTCCGCAATCAATTGTTCCGTTACTTCGAGGTCATTCTTGACGGCGATGAACCGATATTTATCGAGCGCTTCCTCCGCCCGGTAAAGGGTCTCATCGATTTGGGCGACGTGGACCGTTAATAACTCTTCCCACGCTTGATGCCAGGAGCTGAACTTCGTCTCCGTCTCACCCGCCATCGGTAGTTGCTTTAAGTCCTGCAACTCCTTTGGAATCGATGCACTGACGATGCCTTGTTTGCGCATATCAAGTTCATCGATTTTCGCGTAGTATTTTTTTCGACTGATCATGCTAAATAGCATGACGAGTAATACGATGACGATGACTCCGATCACCCATGCCCACATTTGTCACGACCTCCACTCTGTCCTACGACTTTAGATTTTCTCTAAATCGCAATAATCTTATCCTTATAATAGTATAGCGCAACCGTTTTGCATAGATTTACAAGGGCTTTTCCTGATTTCTTCCGCTGTTTTGAATCCTTTTTCCAAAAATCAATTGTTTGTCAGCTACGCAAAAACTCGTTAAACTAAAAAAAATACGCTTTTCATGGGAGGAATTTTTATTATGTTCGAAACAAAGACATATGAAGGTGACCGGACGAAACAATATGACATGCTCTCAAAACAACTTGATGCGTTATTAATGGGAGAAGACAATCAAGTTGCGAACTTATCGAATGCGAGCGCGTTGCTCAACCAGTTCCTCGACCGTATCAACTGGGTCGGCTTCTATTTGACGGATACGGAGCAAAACCAACTTGTCCTCGGACCGTTCCAAGGACTTCCAGCATGTGTCCGTATTCCATTCGGTCGTGGTGTCTGCGGAACATCTGCAGCAGAGCAAACGACACAACGAATCGAAGATGTGCATCAGTTCCCAGGTCACATCGCATGTGACGCGGCTTCGAATTCAGAAATCGTCATTCCACTCGTCAAAGACGGACAAACGATCGGTGTCCTCGATATCGACAGCCCAGAATTCAATCGTTTTGACGAAGTCGATCAAGCTGGTCTAGAAGCATTCTGTACGACTCTGCTTCGCCATCTGTAATTCTGATTGACAGTCGATTGTCCACACCGTATACTTGTAAAAGTGCAGAAATGATAACGATAGCGGTCAAATCGCTTACGTATCACATTTCATGACTCGGTGAATAACCGGAGGGGCATCGTGTAACTTTGCTATCAAGCGAGGGTGCCACATCATGAAATGGGCGTAATGTGGGTTTGATGGCGTTATTATTTTTATGCAAATAATAACGAACAATAAGGAGGAGTCTTATTATGGCTCGCTATACAGGTCCAGCTTGGAAACTCTCACGTCGTCTCGGTATCTCACTTACTGAAACAGGAAAAGAAATCGCAAAACGCCCTTACGCACCAGGTCAACACGGTAACAGCCGTCGTAAAGTATCTGAGTACGGTCTTCAACTTCAAGCGAAGCAAACACTTCGTCACATGTACGGAGTAAACGAACGCCAATTCAACCGTATCTTCAACGATGCTGGCAAAATGCCTGGTATCCACGGTGAGAACTTCATGTTCTTACTCGAAGCACGTCTTGATAACGTCGTTTACCGTATGGGTATGGCTCGTACACGTCGTGCTGCTCGTCAGCTCGTCAACCACGGTCACATCCAAGTTGATGGACAACGCGTTGATATCCCGTCATTCCGCGTGAAACCAGGTCAAACGATCTCAGTTCGCGAAAAATCGAAGAACTTTGTCGTTATCAAAGAAGCACTCGAAGTTGCTCCAGCAACTAAAGACTTCGTTACTTTCGATGCTGAGAAGCTCGAAGGAACATTCGTCCGTCTTCCAGAGCGTTCTGAATTGAACGATCAAATCCAAGAACAACTCGTCGTCGAGTACTACTCACGTTAATCGATTGTTCCAGCACTCACTTCGGTGGGTGCTTTTTTTATACCTATGACTAAAATGTATACCTGGTCTTAAAAAAAGAGTGACGTCATTTACCTGTTTGTGTTAACCTTTAAATATACATAGTTAACACAAACAGAAAAGAGGACTTCATTCATGAAAACAAGAGATTTAACATTCATTGCCCTTGGTGCTGCCATCATCGCAGCCGTCAGTTCTTTGCCACAGATTCAACTTGTCGGTGCCGTTCCGATCACGCTTCAGACGCTCGCGATCATGACGGTCAGCGCAATCCTTGGTGGCAAACGTGGCGGACTCGCTGTCTTGATTTTCTTATTACTCGCAGCAGCTGGTCTACCGGTGCTTGGCGGAAAAGGTGGACTTGCTCCATTCGTCGGACCAACCGTTGGGTACTTGATTGCCTTTCCGATTGCCGGTTTCTTCATCGGTCTTGTTGCAGAAAAAACGCGCCGCTTCGTTCCTCTCTTCATCGGGATGATCGTCTTCGGACTTGGTTTAGTTTACCTGCTTGGCACATTCGGTCTAATGGCTGTACTCGATCTATCGTTCAAAGATGCTTTTGCGATTAACTATCCGTTTGTCCTATGGGATACAATCAAAGCTGTCATCGCCACGACGATTGCCGTTCGCTTGTTACCACTCCGTTTATTCCGAACAGCTTAAAAATACGAGGCTGACTCATAAGTCAATTTATAAAAAGAAGAATGACTCGTTGCACGCAACTCCTACAGGAATAAGCGCATTTTTGCGCTGTCAGAGACAAACAAGACCCGCTTTCCTGCTGAAGTGAAGCAGGAAAACTGGCTTGTGTCTCGCCTGAGGAAAGGGCGTGAAAAGACAAGTCATTCTTTTTTGAGTTAACCCTATTTAATTGATCATCAAGCATGCTCGACGACGAAGTATTTTTTCTTTCCGCGACGTACGATCGTAAAGCGACCGATTGCATCAGCTTCCGTGATTTCTTTCGTTAAATCTTGCTCGCGTTCTCCGTTCAGGTAGATCGCACCGTTTGTTACGTCTTCACGTGCTTGACGTTTTGACGGACTGATCTTCGCCTCAACGAGAACGTCGACGAGGTTTGTCGCTTCACCGAGTGTAAAGCGTGGCATTCCTTTGAACGCATCTTCGATATCTTCGACTTGCAACGATTTAATATCTCCACTAAAGAGTGCCGTCGTAATACGTTGTGCTTGTGTCAGACCTTCTTCACCATGGACGAGAACGGTCATCTCTTCTGCGAGACGACGTTGTGCGACGCGCTTCTCTGGTGCTGCTTTAACTTCTTCTGCGAGCGCATCAAGTTCTTCGTGCGTTAAGAACGTGAAGTATTTCAAGAACTTGATGACGTCAAGATCGTCAACGTTGAACCAGAACTGGTAGAACTCGTACGGTGATGTTTTGTCAGCATCTAACCAAACCGCACCACCTGCTGTCTTACCGAACTTTTGACCGTCTGCTTTTGTAACGAGCGGTACCGTCAAACCGAATGCTTTTTCTTCATGACCGGCACGACGAATCAATTCCATCCCTGCTGTGATGTTCCCCCACTGGTCACTTCCTCCGACTTGAAGGCGGCATCCTTTGTCTTCGTAAAGTTTCAAGAAGTCAAACGATTGAAGTAACATGTATGAGAACTCAGTGAACGAGATTCCGTTTTGAAGTCGTGAGTCAACAGAGTCTTTCGCAAGCATGTAGCTGACCGGGAAGTGTTTTCCGATATCACGCAAGAAATCGATGATCGTCAAGTCTTTCGTCCAGTCCAAGTTATTGGCGATCGTGACCGGGTTCTCTCCTTCAAGCGGTAAGAAACGCGACAGTTGATCTTTAATCCGGTTTGCAAATTCTTCAACGATATCCGATGTGTTCAATGAACGTTCCGTTGCGCGACCACTCGGGTCTCCAATCATTCCCGTCGCCCCACCGACGAGACCTACGACATGGTGACCTGCTTGTTGGAATCGTTTTAAGACTAAAATCGGCAACAAGTGCCCGATGTGCAATGAATCAGCTGTTGGATCGAAACCCGTGTATAGCGTCGTTGGTGTCTCGAGTAATGTCTTAAGTCCTTCTTCATCCGTCATTTGGTTAATTAAACCGCGAAATTCTAAATCCTCTAATAACGTCATTGTGTCTCCTCCTAAAGTTCACTTTTAACAATAAAAAACCGTCCCTTCGTCTAAGACGAAGGGACGGAAAATTCCGTGGTACCACCCTGATTGCCCTTTACATAAAAGGACCACTTGGTTCGTCGATAACGGGACGGACCGCTTGATTTCTCAAGAAACTCCCGGAAGCGTAATTCGTAAGTTCACTGTGTCCTAGTTCGCAGCACCACTAGGTCTCTGTCACAGGGAGTGACTTACTACTGTATTCCGATCACTGTTTAACGTAATATATGAAAATAAGATGGTTTCATGATACGTCGAAGGCGAATCCGCTGTCAAGTCCGATTTTACTGGTGGATTTATGGTATAATACGTCTATCTGTGATTTAATATTAATTTACACCTAAGTTTAAGATGCAAAGGAGATCATTTATGCGCGAGAACTGGTTCAAGTTTTGGAATCACCCCCGGACGAAAGCCGTTCGGCACTGGTCGAATATCACATACGATGTTTCGTGGAACATCATTTTATTCCTCATCATAGCAGTCCTTCTCATCGGCAGCTTCTCTGTCGGAGCGGCTGGAGGATATTTCGCTTCCCTCGTCAAAGATACGAAAGCACCACCTTTGACTGAGATGAAACAAGAAGTGAACAGTTATGCGGTGACAAGTCAAATTTATTGGGGAAGTGGCGAAAAGCTGACGAACATCTCAACGGATGAAGAACGTCAGCCGGTTGATATCAAGAATATCTCCCCTTATTTAATTGATGCGCTTCTATCAACGGAAGACGTAGATTTTTATCAACATGATGGAGTCGTTCCAAAAGCGACTTTACGAGCAGTCTTACAAGAATTGACGAATTCAGCGTCACGCACCGGCGGAAGTACGCTGACACAACAATTAATTAAAAACCAAATCCTGACGAACGAAGTTTCATTCGAACGGAAAGCAAAAGAGATCATCTTAGCGCTCCGCCTTGAAAATGCGATGTCAAAAGATGAAATTTTACAGGCATATTTGAATGTCGTCTCATTCGGACGAAATTCACTCGGGCGTAACATCGCTGGTATCGAAGCTGCCTCCCAAGGGGTCTTCAACAAATCAGCGAAAAAACTGACGTTACCACAAGCAGCTTTCCTCGCTGGTATTCCGAAAAACCCTTACTACTACACACCTTATCTACAGGGCGGTGTCGTCAAAAAGGACTTGACGCCAAGTGTCAATCGGATGAAGACCGTGTTAAAGCGAATGTATGTCGCAAAAAACATTACGAAAGAACAATATGAAAAAGCAATCAAACACGACATCACGAAAGACTTCGCGAAACAGTCGAAACGTTCGCGTGACACGTATCCGTATGTCTATGATTTAGCAGAACGTGAAGCGACGAAGATCATGACGAAGTACTTGATGAAACAAGATGGTGTGAAAGAAGACGAAGTCAAACCGTCTGAACTGGCAGAAGTCCGGGCAAACTATCAAGATCAAGCACTGGTTGCACTCCGTCAAGGTGGATACAAAGTTCATATGACGCTAGATAAAAAAATTCATGAATCGATGCAACAACCTGCGAAGAACAACGGGAACTTCCCTGGCGGCATGCAGTACAAACAAGTCGTGGATCCAAAAACGAAAAAAACCGTTTCGAAACAAGATCCAGAAGAGACAGCTGCGGTCATGGTTCAGAATGAGACGGGTCGTATTCTCGGATTCGTTGGTGGACGTTACCTTGATGGAAAAGCCGATGATTTCAACCGAGCATTCCAAGCGAAACGTCAAATCGGGTCAACGGCAAAACCAATTCTCGTCTATTCGAACGGGATTGAAAATCGTTTAATCACTCCGGCATCTACCGTCAATGATGAAGAGTACTACTATCAGACCGTACCACGTCAACCAGGCGATCGTCCGATCAAGAACGAAGGTGGACGTTATCGTGGAAACGTGACGGTTCGTACAGCACTTGAACTCTCATTGAACGTACCTGCCGTTAAGATTTACGAGAAGATGAACATGTCGAACTCGATTCAAAAACTCGTCGATATGGGTGTTGAAGTACCGGATGCGATTCGTTATGCCCCTTCAGCAGCACTCGGAACGATGGAGATCACACCTGTCGAACTTGCCGGTGCTTACGCGACACTCGCCAACTATGGTGAATTCGTGCAACCATACGTCATTTCGAAAATCACGAAAGACGGAAAAGATATCTATAAAGCAAAACCGAAGAAAAAACGAATTTATGAACCACGAACAGCTTACCTGACGCTTGATATGATGCGTGGCGTCTTCTCAAAAGGTACAGCAACGTTTGCAAAAAGTCGATTAAACGTTCCTGGAGATTGGGCTGGTAAGACAGGTACGACGAACGATGTTAAAGACTCTTACCTTGTCGGTTCCACTCCTGGTGTAACGCTTGCCGTTTGGACAGGACACGATCAGAACAACTCGCTCATCGGTCCAACGACGTATTACCAACGAACACAAACGCTGTGGTCACAAATGGCGAATGCGACGTATGCCGCGAACAGTAGCTACTTCAAATCCGGTGCCCGCTTCACGCAACCATCTTCTGTAACAGCAAACGACTTTAAAAACAGTGGTCGCTTCAAAGAAGAAGATAAGAAGAAAAAAGCGGAAGAAGCAAAGAAAAAAAGCCGAAGCGAAGAAAAAGAAAGAAGCAGAAGAAAAGAAAAAAGAAGCGGACGCACAGAAGAAAGAAGAGCAACAAAAAGAACAAGATCAGGCTAAAGAAAAAGCTGAAGCTGATGCCAAGAAAAAAGCAGCCGACGACGCAAAACGTGCTGCCGACGCAAAAGCAAAAGCCGAAGCAGAGGCAAAAAAGAAAGCGGAAGCGGACGCTAAGCAAAAAGAAGCTGATGCTAAGAAGAAAGAAGCAGAGGCAAAGAAACAACAAGAACAACAGAAGAAACAAGATGAAAAGAAAAACGATGCTGCTTCTGAAAACTAACAAAAAGGATGAATCACCTGTCACGGTGATTCATCCTTTTTTCGTTCAATCTTCCATCGTCGACAGATCGCCTGTTTCAAGATTCAACTCCCACGCTTTCAGAACACGGCGCATGATTTTACCACTTCGTGTCTTCGGCAACTTATCTCGGAAATCGATTTCTCTCGGTGCTGCGTGAGCAGCAAGCCCCTCTTTAACGAATGCTTGGATTTCTTGTTTTAGCTCATCCGTTGGCTCGTAACCATCACGCAAGGCAATGAATGCCTTGATGATTTCACCGCGGACTGGATCTGGTTTCCCGATGACACCAGCTTCCGCGACAGCTGGATGCTCGACGAGACGACTTTCGACTTCAAACGGACCAACCCGTTCTCCAGCCGTCATGATGACGTCATCGACACGTCCTTGGAACCAGAAGTAACCTTCGTCATCCATATAGGCAGAATCCCCTGAGACATACCATCCTTTAAAGAAATACGATTCATATTTCTGCGGATTGTTCCAAATTTGACGCATCATCGATGGCCATGGTGTTTTTAAAGCAAGGTTCCCCATTCGGAATGGCGGTAACTCATTTCCTTGATCATCAATGATCGCAGCCTGAGTTCCTGGAATCGGTTTCCCCATCGATCCCGGTTTGATGTCCATCGACTTGTAGTTACAAATCATCATCGCGCCTGTCTCCGTCATCCACCATGTATCATGAATCCGTTGATCAAAGGCTTCTTTCCCCCAACGAATGACTTCTGGGTTCAACGGTTCGCCGACAGACAATACATGACGAAGACTTGAGAGATCATGATGATTTGCAACATCCGCTCCTGCTCCCATCAACATCCGGAAAGCCGTTGGTGCGCTATACCAGACCGTTACCTTGTACTTCTCGATGACACTGTACCAGAAATCCGGATTGAAGCGTCCACCGACGACGATGTTCGTCGCGCCATTCAAGAATGGTGCGAAGATACCGTAACTTGTTCCTGTGACCCACCCCGGGTCAGCCGTACACCAGTAGACATCATCTTCTTGGAGATCAAGTACCCAGCGACCTGTCATTAAGTGCTGAATCATCGCATTTTGAACGTGGAGCACACCTTTCGGCTTCCCTGTCGATCCTGAAGTGTAGTGCAGGATCAATCCGTCTTCACGATCTAACCAGACCGGTTCGAATACATCGGATGCTTGCTCGAACGCTTTGCGGAAATCGAGTAATGTGTCCGATTCTTCGGCATCTTCGTCGACAAGTACTACCTTTTCAAGTGATTCCAGTTCCCCAACTGGAACACGTGGGAGCAGTGCCTTCGTCGTCACGAGTAACTTCGCTTCAGAATCAAGCAGGCGATCACGGACCGCTTGTTCCATGAATGCTTCAAATAACGGACCGACGATTGCGCCTACTTTCAGTGCGCCAAGCAAGGCAAAATACAATTCCGGTGAACGTGGCATGAAGATGAAAATACGGTCACCCGTTTTGACCCCTGCATCGACTAATACGTTTGCCGCTTTATTCGTCAATCGTTTCATATCTGCATATGTGAATCGTTGTTCCGTCGTTCCATCGAAATAGATCAGCGCATCCTTGTTCGCTCGCTCGCCTTCTGCGTGGCGGTCAATTGCTTCATGAGCCATGTTGACTTTCCCCGTTGTCGCCCATGAAAAGTACTGCTCAGCATCTTTCCAGTCGTACGTGTTTGCTTCATCATACTCTGCTAACCAATGCTTCCCCGGAAGCGCTTTCAAAACTTTCATGTCTCGTTCCTCCCCTTCTATGTTTTCCTCTTTATTATAAGCTAGTTATCCGTCAGTTCAATCCATTTGCCGTCAATTTGTTAAAAAATCCCTCTCTTTGCTCAAGCGCTTTCGTCTATAATGAATAAGAAGGTGGTGACGCTTACATGTTTGAAAAACAATTCAATCATCGGACGCACGAAACATCACTCGGTCCTGTCGACATCGAAGGTCCCGTACCGAGTCAAACACTAGCAACGTATACACTCGATTCAGGGTTGACGGCTTTTCGTCCACCCGCTGAACAACATCAAGCGCTCGTTGAGATTGCGGATCTTGAAGAAGGACGGATCATCGTCGCTCGTCAAGGAACGGAAATCATCGGTTATGTGACTTACTTATACCCTGATCCCTATGAAACGTGGAGTGAAGGAAACAATCCGTACATCTTGGAACTCGGAGCGATTGAAGTCTCCTCTCGGTTCCGCGGACAACAGATCGGTAAAAAATTACTTGAAATCTCCATGCTGGACCCCGCCATGGAACACTATTTGATTTTAACGACTGAATATTATTGGCATTGGGACCTAAAAGGGAGCGGACTATCGGTCTGGGATTACCGGAAGATCATGGAGAAGATGATGAACCATGGTGGTCTCGTCTTCTTCCCGACCGACGATCCGGAAATCGCCTCCCATCCTGCCAACTGCCTGATGGCGCGTATCGGAAAACACGTCTCACCTGAAGTCGTCGCTCATTTTGATGCGCTACGCTTGAGAAGACGTTTCATGTATGACTGAGCTCGAGGAGGAATCGTCATGTTAATCGAACAAATCATGAATACGACGTGCATCACGATGCAACCGACGAATTCCATCGCGCATGCGGTTGAACTCATGCAACGTCATCAGATTCGTCATATTCTCGTCGTCAATGCCCGTCATGAACTCGTCGGTCTTGTCGGACTAAAGGAAATTCAAAGCGCAAGTAGCATCTTTCATCCGGATACGGCAAAACAAGACCTACAGTATCCGGTCTCAAGCATCATGAATGAAAGTCCTGTCACGGCCCACCCGCTCGATTTTCTCGAAGATGCGGCTGTGCTGTTTTATGAATATCGATTGACGTGTCTGCCAATCGTCCGCGGTCGACGCCTTGTCGGTGTCGTCACGGAAACGGATTTGTTACGGACATTCGTTCAATTGACGGGTGCACTCGAACCAAGTTCTCAAATCGAAATCCGTGTTGAAAACACTGCTGGAACATTAGCAAAAATTGCCGCACTGCTTGCCAAAACGAATATCAATATCTTAAATGTACTCGTGTATCCAACAGACGATCCGTATGTCCGGATCGTTGCGTTTCGTGTCCAGACGATGAATCCGATTCGGATCATCGACAAGTTGCGCAAAGAAGGATTCGATGTACTTGGACCGGATGTGAGCAGATGAAGGATTTTGCCTATCTGTACAGTCCTGAAGAAGCGACTTATCGGTTTTCGGAGACACATCCATTCAATCCGATTCGTCTCGAATTAACCGTTTCCTTACTTGAAGCGATGCATCAATTAGATGATATTCTTTGTATCGCGCCGCGTCATGCGACCGATGAAGAACTGGCACTCATTCATGATCAGGATTATATTGCTGCAGTCAAAGCAGCCGGGACCGGTGCATTAACGCCACTTAAAGCCCAAATGTATGGGTTAGGAACAGAAGATACACCTTTGTTCCAGGGGATGCATTCGGGCGCTTCTCTCCTTGTCGGCGGCACGATCGAAGCATGTGACCTCGTCTTATCTGGTCAATATAAACGAACCTTTCATATCGGTGGTGGATTGCATCACGGATTCCGAGGACGTGCCTCTGGTTTTTGTGTCTATAACGATACCGCTGTCGCCATGGCAGCCATGATTGAAAAATATCACTGTAAAATTCTTTATGTCGATACGGACGCCCATCATGGCGATGGGGTGCAATGGGCCTTTTATAATCGAAAGGACGTCATGACGTTATCGCTCCACGAAACAGGTCGTTATTTGTTTCCAGGAACGGGAATGGTGACGGAACGGGGATCTGAAGAAGGGTATGGATTTAGTTGGAACGTGCCACTGGACGCCTTTACGGAAGATGATTCGTTTTTACTCGCGTATGAGACGGCACTCTTTGAAGCCTGTGAATTGTTCCAACCGGATCTCATCATTACGCAAAATGGTGCCGATGCACACGCGCTTGATCCATTGACTCATCTATCCTTAACGATGAAAAGTTATGAACAGATACCTCAAATCGCCGTCGCTGCAGCAAATAAATATACGAATGGAAAAATCGTTGCTTTAGGAGGCGGTGGCTATGACTGGTATCGTGTCGTTCCCCGCGCGTGGAGTCAAGTTTTTGCTGCCATGACCGGACAAGCTCCATTCCATGGAGAGATTCCTATTTCATGGCAAGAACGTTGGAGTGGAGAAGAAACACCCCCGCCAACACACTGGCATGATCCAACGCCACTCTACCCGGCCATTCCGCGACGACCTGAAATCGAAGAAAAAAATTGGGAAACCGTCAAACGATTGATTTGGCCGTTCGTTAGCGATGAGCGTAAGAGACAATTGACTACGACTTCCCCCTACTCCGTTGATTAATTGACTTTGTATCTTCACATTTATTTCGTTCGGAGTTCACAACTTGTTGCTATACTAAATATGGAATTTTTACTTAGTAAATGAATAATAGTTGGGGGAATCATCATGAAAAAGGCATGGCTTTATTCCGGTCTTATTCTGTCGACGGGGATCGTACTCGCAGGGTGTGGCAATGAAAAACAGGCAATGGATCACGATAACATGCAAGGGTCAGGAAAACCGACGGTCGAAGTCAACGTCAATGTTCCAGCCAAGACAATGGAAGAAGATAAAGTTGTTTTTAAAGCGTCAGCTGTCGAACAAAAGAAACCAGTTAACCTTGAAGACGTGACATTTGAAGTGTGGGAAGCTGGAAAACAAGATGGTGCCCATCAAAAGTTCAAGGCAACCTTGAAAAAGACAGGTTCTTATCAAGCGGAAGCAAAACTTGCTGAAGGGGAATATGAAGGACTGTATCATATCAATGATAAAAAAGGACTCCATCATATGGATAAGATCTCATTCGTCGTCATGGATCATTCACATGAAAAAGAGGAAGCATCGCACGAGCATGGACATGATCACGAAACCGTCGACGGTCTGTCTGTCCATTACATGGGCGCAACAAAAGCGAAAGCTGGTGCTGAACTCCCCGTCTCCTTTCATGTTTTCCTTGATGGGAAACCGCTAAAGGCGAACGTACAAGTGGAAGTCATTGAAACGGGCATAGAAAAGCATACCTATGTTCCTTTAGAAAAAAAGGGTGATGCGTACAGCGGGAAAGTGACATTGACTGCACCTGGTCAGACTACGGTTCGACTCCATGTCGAAAATGATCAACTTCACCATCATCAAGATGAACTTATTACCGTCGCGAAATAAAAAAACGTCTCTTTTTTCAAGCAGCTTGCTTGAGAGAAGAGACGTTTTTTCGATTAAGGGCGTGTCGAATCCCGTTGTTCGATTCGGTGTGGTAATGTAACATCGTTCGTTTCAATTTCTTCTTTGTTCAAGATTTTCGTCAATAGACGCATCGAGACTGCTCCGATATCATACATCGGTTGAACGACAGTCGTCAGTTTCGGACGAATCATCGTCGCAAGACGTGTGTTATCGTGTCCGATGACTTCGAAGTCTTCCGGTACACGGTGTCCAGCATCCTGTAAGGCATGGATAACACCAAGAGCCATCTCATCCGTTCCAGCAAAAATCGCGCGTGGGCAATCTTCTCCAAGTTCAAGCAATTGATTCATCGCCTTCATTCCCGAATCATACGTATAGTTTCCAAGGACGACATTTTGCTCGTTAAACGGAAGATTTGCTTCTTCAAGTGCTCGGCGATAACCCGCAAATTTCTTTTCACCATTGATTTGCTGTTCGAGTGGTCCAGTGATGAACCCGATCCGTTCATGTCCACGGTCGATCAAAGACTTCACAGCATCGTGCGCAGCACTCTCATAGTCGATGTTGACGGCAGGAAGATCATAATCTTGATTCAACGTTGCAGCAAGAACGATCGGTACCGGTGATGTTTTAAACTCACGAACGAGATCCTCATGCAGACGTCCGCCCATGAAGATGATTCCATCCACCTGTTTCCCAAGTAATGTATTGAGCAAATGAATCTCTTTTTCCTGGTTTTGGTCGGAGTTACACAAAATGATGTTGTATTTATACATTGTCGCGACATCTTCAATTCCGCGTGCTAAATCCGCAAAGAAGATGTTCGAGATATCGGGCACGATGACACCGACCGTCGTTGTTTTTTTACTTGCCAGTCCACGGGCAACAGCATTCGGACGATAACCAAGCTGTTCGATTGCGTCTTGGACCTTTTTTCGTGTGGATGGTTTAACATTCGGGTTTCCGTTGACGACACGCGATACGGTCGCCATCGAAACAGCAGCCTCTCGCGCGACATCGTAAATCGTAATATTACTATTCAAAACAAATTCCTCCTTTAGTATGATCCATCTCAAGTGTTTTCATTTCGTTTTCATTTTTAGGCAACACGAAAGGAAGACAGGAAAAGATAGTTTTCTTTTCCCATTCTTCCTTCATTGTAAAACGTTTTCATTCGCTTTAGGTTACCCTTTTTCGGAAATCATTGAACGTTTAGTGCCGGAAAGGTAGTCGTCAAGTTTTCGATGAACGTATCGAATTCTTGGAAATCGAGTTGTTGGTTCGCATCAGACAACGCAAGTGCTGGGAACGGATGGACTTCGACCATGACAGCGTCTGCTCCAATCGCGTATGCCGCTTTTGCTGTTGGCAAGAGTAAATCCTTACGTCCTGTCGAGTGCGTGACATCGACCATGACAGGGAGATGCGTTTCTTGCTTCAGAATCGGAACTGCTGAGATATCAAGCGTGTTCCGTGTTGCACGCTCGTACGTCCGGATACCACGCTCACACAAGATGACTTGATCGTTACCACTTGCCATGATGTACTCAGCCGCGTACATGAATTCCTCGAGCGTTGCAGAAAGACCTCGTTTTAAAAGAACCGGTTTATTCGTACGACCGACTTCTTTGAGTAAATCGAAGTTTTGCATGTTGCGTGCGCCGACCTGGATGATGTCGACATATGGTAAAGCAGATTCAACGGCGCTCGGTGTCATGATTTCAGTGATGACATGCAAACCGTGCGCGTCGGCTGCTTTTTTCAACATTTTTAGACCCTCGAGTCCTAGACCTTGGAAGTCGTAAGGCGATGTACGTGGTTTGTACGCTCCGCCTCGCATGAACTTCACGCCATGTTTCGCGAGCTGTTCCGCGACCTCAAATACTTGTTCTTCGCTCTCGACCGCACACGGTCCAGCGATCAATTGTTGCGAACCGTCTCCGATGACGGCATCTCCGATCCGGATGATCGTATTCGTCGGTTTTTGTTTCCGTGATACGAGTAATTTCCGAGTCCGATCTTCTCCTTGTAATTCGAGAGAAGCTTTGAAAATTTCTTTAAATACATGCTGAAGGCGTCCTGTTTCAAAAGGTCCATGGTTATTAGCGGCAATTGATTCGAGCATTTGACGTTCTCGAACAGGGTCGTATCGATCTAGCCCTTGTGCTCGTTTGACTTTTCCGATTTCGACGGCAATTTGACCACGTCGGTTCATCAATTCCAATAATTCTGCATTCACTAAATCGAGTTCATCACGTAATCTTTTTAATTCTGCATGTTGATCCATGTCCTACCACTCCCTAATCAGCATATAGCTCGTAATAGCAACTAATTATAGCGAACTCTTTCCCTATTGTACATAAAGAAGCTGCATGATTTCTTAAAATATGAAAATAAATTACGTTTTTTCATATAATTTTTTTATGTTTTCTCTATAAGGAAACATAGAAAAAGAGCCCTCATGATGAGAGCTCCTCATTTATTGATTATTTCTTATGATTCACATCAGACTGCGGATCATTGTCTTCATCTTGTTCGTCTGCTAACTGTTCACGTAACTCCGAAAGTTCAACGACCGTCTCCGTGTCGATTTCTTCTGCCACTGACGCCCCATCGACTTCGTCGCCAATTTCACGTTCGATGTCACGTACGAGTTGTTCTGCTTCTGCGAGAGCAGCATCAATGCTTGCCTGATCCTTCTCAAAGCCCGCATATTGTGCCGCTTCTTGAACCGTTGGATTATTCTTTGCTTTTTCAATGACAGGTGCTGCTTTATCTTTTGCTAGTTGAATCCACTCACCTACGAGTGGTTCTGCTTTTTCGCGAACGACTTGTGTCTGTTCCGTCAAACGTTGACGCGCAGGCGCTGTACGCTCATCGATCATGTCGCGCATCTCGCGGCCTGATTTCGGGCTAGAAAGGAGAGCTGCCGCAGCACCGATCAATCCACCAACGATGATTCCGGCAAGGAAGCCTCCTCCTTTAGAAGAATCTTGTGCTTGATATGGGTGTTGTTTCGTCATGATTTACGATCTCCCTTCAACTCATCTGGAATGCTTTCGACGTCTGGTACAGATACGACTTCCGGTGTGACCGGCGCCTCTGCCTTTTTCCGGAATCGACGACGTGGCTTTTTCTCAACCGTCGTCGTTGCCGTCGAATGATTTTGAACCGTAGTTTCTGCCGGTTTATTTTTCTTAAATAACTCTACAGCGACTGAGCCCCAACGGACTGCTTGCGCAATCTGTTCTTTATTCGTATCCGCCGCACCAGCAACCGTATCGGATACTGTTCGGACAGAATCTGTCACTTTGTTTAAAGACGTACCGAGTTCTTCGATCGAGTTTGCGACAGGTGCAAGCAATTCTGTTTTTTCTTCAATCGTATCTACCAGACGATTCGTCTTATGTAACAACGCTGTCGTCTCCATCATGATACCGTCTAATTGACGTTCAAGTCCTGCTGTCGTGTTGGCTACATTGTTGAGCGTCTTACTCGCAGCACCTAATACACGGGCAAGGAAAATGACGAGCACTACGAATGCGATCGCAGCGACTAATCCGGCGATTCCGCCTAATGTGATTTCCATGGTTCTTGCCTCCAATTTTTTTGCATAGTCTTTTATTGTTAGTTCGACGTGCAGCAAGTCGTTCCTGCTACTCCAAATGGTTTATTTCCGTTACAATGATAATTGAAACCTATATCATCCATTTCGAGGGGGAAATTTCATGCGTGACCCACGTCTTACTCAACTGGCAACGAATCTCATTAACTATTCGGTTGCCCTTGAACCTGGTGAAAAAGTATTGATTGAAAACTTCGGCATCGAACGCGAACTGGTCGAGGCACTCGTTGAAGCTGCCTACGCGGCTGGCGGTCATCCGTTCGTCTTACTTAAGGATAATCGTATCCTACGAAAATTATACCGAAATGCTTCAGAAGAGCAACTCCAATTGATGGCAGACATTGAACGCAAGCAGATGCAAGCGATGGACGCATACATCGGACTACGTGCTGGTGATAACATCAATGAATTATCAGATGTGCCGGCTGAACAAATGAAACTGTACGGTCAAACGATCGGTAAGATGCACACACAAGATCGTGTCAAAGGAACGAAATGGGTCGTCCTTCGTTTCCCAACTGCATCGATGGCACAACTTGCCAACCAATCGACAGAAGCATTCGAAGACTTCTACTTTGATGTCTGTACGCTTGATTATGAAAAAATGGGCCAAGCGATGGAACCACTCGTCGACTTGATGAACCGGACGGATCGCGTTCGCCTCGTCGGACCAGGAACGGATCTAACGTTTTCGATCAAAGACATCCCAGCCATCAAATGCGCTGGAAACGCCAACATTCCAGACGGCGAAGTCTTTACGGCACCGGTCAAGGATTCGGTCAACGGTGTCATCTCATATAACACACCATCTCCGTATCAAGGGTTCACCTTTGAAAACGTCAAACTGACGTTCAAAGACGGTAAAATCGTAGAAGCGACGGCAAACGATACAGATCGAATCAACCAAGTCTTCGATACAGATGCTGGTTCTCGTTTCGTCGGCGAATTCGCGATCGGTGTCAATCCATTCATCCAGCATCCGATGAAAGATATCTTGTTTGATGAAAAGATCGATGGCAGCTTCCACTTCACACCAGGTCAAGCTTACGAAGAAGCCTACAACGGTAATGACTCATCCGTTCACTGGGATCTCGTTAACATCCAACGTCCTGATTACGGTGGTGGAGAAATCTGGTTCGACGACGTATTGATCCGCAAAGACGGTCGTTTCGTCCTTCCAGAACTCGAAGTCCTCAATCCTGAAAACTTGAAATAAGAAAAAGCGGATGGCTGATCCTTTACAGGACCGGGTCATCCGTTTTCTTTAACTTATTTTTTCAATGTCGCACGAAGCATCCAAATTTGTTTTTCGATTTCCTTCGCTTGACCAAGCAGATCATCTTCAACCGTCACGTCTTGTGCCTCAAGATGTTCAATCGCATCGAGCATCTCTTTTCGGACTTGTTGGAAGTCTTTGATGACAGAATCAATCATTTCATCTGCCGATAACCCCGATTTCGCTTCTTCAAGCGTCGTTTGCTCTAAATACTCTTTCAGTGTCGCAGAAGGTGTTCCGTTATTCATTAGGAGACGTTCCGCAACGACATCATATTGTTCAGACACCCATGTATACAGTTCTTCGAGCTTCTCGTGAAGTGTTAAGAAATCTGGTCCTTTAATGTACCAATGATAATTGTGGAGTTTAACGAACAGTACTCCATAGTTTGCTACCTGTTGATTTAAAGCTGATTTTGCATGATTACTAATCATCTGACATTCCCCTTTCCTGATTTCAAATGACGTCCTACTTCATCTTTATCCTTAAATAACAAAGGATAAACATCATTTTCAGGAAGAGTCATTCAACGAGGGCGTTTTAGACCTTTCAACATGTAGCCACCTTTAAAGTCAACGGAATCAAAGGCAACGAGGAAGGCCTTTGGCTCGTATTCCTCAACGAGATTACGTAACACTTTCATACGTGTTCGGGCTGCAAGAACATCTAACCGGTAACGGACACCGTCGCGTCCTTGTCCTTGATAATGTGTCACACCAAATCCATTATCACGAATGACTTGAATCAGTTCCGCTGGAAATTCTTGCGTATGCACTTGAATCATATTGTAACCGATGGCGAGTTTTCGTTCGACATATCCACCGACGAGTATTCCTAGACCAAATCCGAGCGCATAAACGACCATACCGAGTGTCGTTAAGTCTTGGAACACGATTCCTAGTGCAAAAATGTAAATTAATGTTTCAACCGTTCCAAATAATCCGGCGATGACCGTCCGCCCTTTGACGAGCATGATCGTCCGTAATGTCAATACAGGAACGTAAATCAACTGGAGCAATAAGATGAGTAAAATCTGTCCCATGGTGTCTTTCCTTTCTGTTAATAACTTCAACACATACACACTATTTCAAACTTTATTTCAAGATGCAATCCTATTTTAGATTTTCCTCATCGGTTTTTTGAAATTATTATCATAATTCAAAATTACGACAAAAAAAGTGCCACTCCAGTCGAGTGACACTTTTTGATCGGTTATTTATTTTACACTTTGGTATTGGTGCTGGTACGTTTGGATATCGCCTGCTCCCATGAACAGAAGCACAGCATTTTCATGCTGACGTAGGACAGAAACGTTGTCGCGTGTCAGAATAGAAGCTTGCGGAATCTTCTCTTGTAAATCTTCGACGCGAACTTGCCCTTCCTGCTCACGTGCCGATCCAAAGATTTCGCATAGATATGTCGCATCTGCTTCACGTAAAGAAGTCGCGAAATCATCCATGAATGATTTTAAGCGTGTGTACGTATGCGGTTGGAAAATCGCAATGACTTCACGGTCCGGATATTTCTTTCGTGCCGACTCAATCGTTGCGCTGATTTCCTTCGGATGGTGCGCGTAATCATCTACTAGGATTTGTGTGCCGAATTCCGACTCACTAAAGCGGCGTTTCACACCACCAAATGTAGCTAAACGTTCAGCAACGTCGTCTTTGCTCAATCCTTCGTACTGACAGATCGCAATGACAGAAAGTGCATTCAAGACATGATGACGACCGAATCCTGGAATGAGGAACGTGCCGTAGAAATCATCACGTAAATAGACATCAAATGATGTACCGTCTGGCGTTGACGTCGCGTTTTCTGCGCGGAAATCATTGTTTTCTCCAAATCCATAATAGAGAACAGGTACATTCGCTTGAATGTTTTGAAGATGCTCATCATCTCCACAAGCAACGATCGCTTGCTTAACCTGCATCGCCATCTCTTGGAATGCCGAAACGACGTCATCGATTCCTGTGAAATAATCCGAATGATCGAAGTCGATATTCGTCATGATAGCGTAGTCCGGCTTGTAATATAAGAAGTGACGTTTGTATTCACATGCCTCGAAGACAAATGCCTTCGCATCCTCTACACCTGCTCCTGTACCGTCTCCGATCAAGAAAGCCGTTGGTGTGATTCCACTTAAGACGTGTGAAAGCAAACCTGTCGTCGACGTTTTTCCGTGTGAGCCTGTAATGGCGACTGAACGATATTCATTTGCTAAGTGTCCTAAGAAATCGTAATAATGATGGATGGTTAAACCAAGTTCATTTGTCCGTGCGATTTCTGGATGATCATCCCCAAAGGCATTCCCTTGGATGATGACGTAGTCTTCTTTGATGTTATCCGCATTGAACGGGAAAAATGGAATTCCCTTAGCTCGTAACGCGTCTTCAGTAAAAATGTGCTTTTCGATGTCTGAACCTTGTACCTCATGATTCATCTCATGTAGTACTTGGGCGAGCGCACTCATCCCCGTTCCTTTGATTCCAACAAAATGATACTTTGTCATATAAAAGCCCTCCAATTCACGTTCCGGTCCGTACCATCGGGCTCGGGTACAAAACCTGTACCATTATAGCAAACCGATTTATTTTTTACCATGTAAATTATTTTGCTCGCGACGTGCTCGATACATCGCCATCAAGTCTTTCGTTGTCATGACGACGTTGACAGGCGGTCCGACCGGTTTTTTCACTTCCGACTGAACAGGTTTATCCACCTCGGTAACAGATGAATCTTGATCTACTTCAATAGCAGATGTATCAAGAATCGGTTCGAAGCTCTCCAATTGTTGCTCAGCTTCTTTTTCATCAGCAGACGCTTCATTTGATGCCTCTGTCGTAATAGCTGATTGTTCCATCGTCTCACTGTTGGAAGATGTTTCAGTTACGTCCGTTTCTTCTACTTCCGTTACGGTCGGTACTTCTTCTCTCACGAGTTCTTCACTTTTGTGAGGTTCCGGTACGAGTAATTCGACGTCCGTCACCGGTACAAGACCAGCATCTGCTTCCGCTTCGTCTAATACGACTTCTTTCGGAACAGTTGAGTGTTCCACGGTCTCACTGTTGGAAGAGGTTTCAATTACGTCCGTTTCTTCTACTTCCGTTACGGTCGGTACTTCTTCTCTCACGAGTTCTTCACTTGTGTGAGGTTCCGGTACGAGCAATTCGACGTCCGTCACCGGTACAAGACCAGCATCTGCTTCCGCTTCGTCTACTACGACTTCTGGCGCGATCAGTTCTTGATCCGTCAAAGCAACCTCATCGGTATTTCCCTCTTCCACTGTTTCCGAAACCTGCTCACTCGTTTCCGTTTCTTCCGTAGCTTTTACGGTTTCCGATGCAGATTGCTTCGGACGTTGGAATCCATAAATCGGTGAAGGAACATCCGTTAAAACGAAGCGATCTTCACGCTCCTCTTTTTTCGGACGTTCTACCGGCTTTGTCTCACGTTCCCCTGCAAGCTCTCGACGAATCCGGGCAGCCTGCTCTTTTAGTGACTGTTCATAACGATTACTCATACGTTCACCCCTCCATCTTGTTAAAAAATCGGTCGAATCATCGACCGATTGAGAATGCTTCCCCTACTGCTTTTGTATCATCGAGTACAAGAATCCCTTTTTCTTGTGGTGCATCGACAAGCCCGAGCTCACGCGCTGAGCAGAGCATACCGCTTGATGGTACGCCGCGTAACGCCGAAGGACGGATGATTAACCCAGACGGCATGACCGCTCCTGGTTTAGCAACGACTACTTTTTGACCCGCCGCTACATTCGGTGCTCCACAAACGATTTGTAAAGTTCCGTTATCTACTTCTACCTGACAGACCGATAATTTATCAGCATCCGGATGCTTCTCGCAAGAAGCAACGAACCCAACAACGAATTTCGGAGAATAATCCACTTGTTCGAGTGACAATTTGATATCTCGACTCGCCAGTTCCTTTTGGATGCGTGTTGCCAATTCTTCCGTCAATTCAACCGGTCCTTGTGTCTCGATCGTAAATGTAGTCGAAGCATCAAACAGGTTGTAACCGACGACACGATCACCATGCTTGATAATTGCTACGTCTCCTTCACGAGTCGCTGTCACTTCCGCACGTGGTGCGTCTTCCAAAATAATCATTAAGACGTCGCCGACGCCCTCTTTATTATAAAACACATTCATTCAATCCATGACTCCCTTCCGTCTTTCTCACAATGCCTATTGTATCAGATTCTTCACTCTTTCGGCTGCTTGTTTTTCGCAAGGACGAAGACCGGTTCTAGATTGCCATCTTCATATAAGAATGGTAATGCCGTGACCGGGACACGACCGTTCGAGAAGAAGTCAAACATCAGTTGCTGTAAGACATCATATCCGGCATCATTCCGAATATCAGCGAAAATCAGGACATCCTGATGCGGAATCCCGACAGCGAATTCTCCTTCGATTTGCGCCGCATAATCGGCTAATAACGTCTTGTTCAAAACACGACTCGCCTCGTATCCGTCACCGAGACTCAAGAAATAAAAGATATTCCCTGCGACTTCGTCTTGTTTGAATGGCGCATCAAGCGATTTCACATTAAAACGCGCTGCTTCTGATAACTGTTCAGCTGTCCACTCTGCAGATGCCAGTAACTCCTCATCAATCAAACGATACGTCGCTCCTAAATCGAGTGCGTACATGATTTTCGTCTCGCCCGTATGTGGTGTACTGACGAGCGTCTTTCCTTCTTTTGTCGTATCGGCAAACGATTTAGCGCGAATGACGGGAAAGATTTTTTGTTCTTGTCCAACGAGTGAGATTTGATCCGTTTGTCCGAGTACAGCACGGATATATTCGATCGTCTCTTCGACCGCGATGACACCTCTTCGTTTTGCTTTTGCGACAAGCGGATTCAATCCGACATCAACGCCTGATTTATCGTGCTTTCGCTCAATTCGTAATACAGACTTTTCACGATCGAAATACGTCGTGTACCCTTCTTCTTCAAATGTTTGTGTCATCATTCTTCGGATTTGTTGTAGTTCCATTCGAATTCATCCTTTCTATCATGAAAAAAAAGCGAGTCAGCGCTCGCTTTTTTCTTAAACCGTCTCTAAAAATGCTGTCACCTGTTCTGGTGTTTTCCGCTCTTTCCCAACATAACGCCCTGTCTCTTCACCATCGCGGAACGCAACAAAACTTGGAATTCCGAAGATGTCCATTTCCTGGGCAATTTCAATATGATCGTCACGATCGACATAGTAAAACTCGAAGCCGTTAAATGTTTGTTCGATTTCCGGCATGAACGGATCTAAGAAGCGGCAATCCGGGCACCAGTTTGCTGAGAATAAAAAGACGGCATTTCCTTGTTTTGCTGTATCGAATTCTTGTTTGGATTGTAATGTTTTCATGATGATTTCCTCCTTTGATTTCCCTAGAAGTCATTGCTCTCATCATAGCATATTCAATTGTGGCTGTGCGTTTTCGTGCTTGGTTTGCTATACTGCAACTAGAAAACACCTGGAAAGGACTTCACTATGGCAGATCAACCAATCAAACATCCGTTCGAACGCTTCGTCGGCTTCATCGGCATGACAAGTTGTTTACGTTACGGCTATTCTTTCATCGATTCCGAACGGAGCTTACCCGAAATCTTTTTGTATTTAGTCATCGGTTTTGCGATCATCATTTTACTCGAAGCACTCGGAAAACGACTCGCTCGAAAATTACCCGTCGTACGCATGCGGTATTTGACTCCACTTTATCTCATTTATCTCTACGTTTTCTTTACGAGTTTTTATTCAAGTTCATTTGGATTCTCTTTATGAAAAAAGCTGATTCAAAAAGTCATATGCTTGTTCGTCCACCATCCGGTCAAACAGGCATATCCTTTAGAATCAGCTTTTTGTACTTAATATTCGATTTTTAAGTCGCCATCTTGAATTCGCCCAAAGCGTCGTAAGACACGATAGATGAAATAACTGATGATACCAGGCGCAAGGAAACAGAGGACAGCAACTGCTAGGTAATACTCCATTTCGAACCCCATCGTTTTTAATAACATCAACGGACCAACGAATCCGCTCGTACCCATACCAGAACCTTCTGGATTGCTCTCAAGCATTAACAGAACAGTCGCGAATGGCGCTAGTATAGCACCGGCTACCGTCGGTGGTAGAAGAATCCAAGGATTTCGAATGATATTCCCTACTTGTAACATCGATGTTCCAATCCCTTGGGCAACCACACCACCGATTCCGTTATCACGGTAACTGATGACGCCAAATCCAATCATCTGTGCCGCACAACCGATCGTCGCCGCCCCTGCAGCAAGTCCATCCAAACCAAGCATGATTCCAAGCGCAGCACTCGAAATCGGCGCTGTCAATGCAAGACCCATGACGGTAGCAACGAAAATTCCCATGAATAATGGTTCGCGTTCCGTTCCCCAACGAATCAACTCGCCCAGATCCGTCATGCCTTTTCCAATCCACTTCCCTGCGTAACGTCCGGCAACGAATCCAGCTAGTAACGTAACGAACGGCGTCAATAAAATATCAAGTCGCGTCGTCTTTGAAACGAGTTTTCCGATCTCTGTCGCAAGAAGCGTTGCAATGTAACTACCTGCTGGTCCTCCTGCTTCATATCCGAACGCACCAACGGCAACTGCTGCGAACAAGATCAGCGGTGGTGCCTCAAGTGCAAACGCTACGGCCACACCGATTGCTGGTCCCGTTAGCGCGATCGCCTGCTCTCCTAACTGAATGAGAAACTTCGCCTCTACACCACGATCGACCAGTCCTTCACCAATCGTCCGGATGATGAGACCCATGATCAACGAACTAAACAAGCCAAGTGCCATATAACTTAATACGGTTATGAAATATACTTTAGGGCTAAGTGAAATCCCTTTTTGTTTGAACATCTTGTCACGTCCTTTTCTTAACATCGCGTATCATTATATCAAATCTCCTTTCTATCCGACTACATTGTTTTTTCAACTGACAAGACAGTTAGTATTTACATCATTCTTATTAAACAAAAACAGACAGCGGATTCACATCCACTGTCTGTCATGTCATTCACTTGACTTGTAGCGTCGCGAGCGTTGTCGCATCGAGATTCGTGACGAGTTTCCGAAGCAATTCCTTCGCCGCATCATAATCATCTGTATGCATGATCGATGCATGCGTATGGATGTAGCGTGCTGGTAAGCCAACGACTGTCGTTGGAATCCCATTATTCGAACGATGGATGACACCACCATCGGTCCCACCTGCACCGACATAGTATTGGTACGGGATTTTGTTCGATTCTGCCGTATCGAGGACGTAATCCGTCATCTCTTTTGAGAGGATCATGACACTGTCTTTAATTCGAAGCAATGGTCCTTGTCCGAGTTGACCGAATTCCGTTTTGTCTCCTGATGCATCATTGGCAGGAGAAGCGTCGACGACGAACGCGACATCGGGATCGATGAGTGCTGTCGCTGTTTGCGCACCGCGCAATCCAACTTCTTCTTGAACCGTTGCACCCGAGAACAAAATGTTCGGATGATCCGCCGCTGTCGTCTCTTCCAGCAATTCAATCGCCATTCCGACACCATAGCGGTTATCCCATGCTTTCGCCATGATCTTCTTCGGATTCGCCATCGGTGTGAACGGGAAGAATGGTACGGCAGGGATACCTGGACGTACTCCGAACGATTCCGCCTCTTCTTTGGAGTCCGCACCGATATCGATGAACATGTCTTTGATCGCCATTGGCTTATTGCGTACTTCTTCTGTCAATAAGTGTGGTGGAATCGATGCGATAACACCAGGGATGACACCGTTGTCCGTACAGATCGAGAAGCGTTGCGCAAGCAACACTTGGCTCCACCAGCCACCGAGCGGTTGAATCCGTAACATTCCGTTCTTCGTGATTTGCGTCACCATGAATGCCACTTCGTCCATGTGCCCGGCAACCATGACTTTCGGTCCTGTCACATCGCCTGTTCGTTTTCCGAAAATCGAACCGAGTCCATCCGTAACGATCTCATCCGTGACAGGTGTGATGCGTTCGCGAACGAACTGACGAACGTCGTGCTCAAACCCCGGTGCCCCATTTAATTCCGTCAGTGTTCGAAATAACTCTCTCGTTTTTTCATTCATATGTATCGCCTCCTGCTTCTCATTATACAAAAAAATTGCTTCTATCACTTAACCTTTTGTTTCTCTCTGAACGAATTATTCGGTACAGTAGGAATAGAACCTGTAAGGAGGGGAATTTTAATGAAAAAACGCTATTGGATTATCGGATTGGCAGCAGCTGTCGTCGCCGCTTTCGCAGTGAAGAAAGCCGTTGATAACAAACAACTTTCTGCCGAGGAAGCGCTCGAAATCACGAAACGCACATTTTCAGCAAAAGGACGTGTCCAAGGTGCATGGATCTCTGCAACACCAGAGGCTTACGCATATGAGTCGCGTGACTACCAAAGCTACAAAGGTGGCATCTCGGTCCTTGAAGGTGATGACGAAAAAACGTATCAATTCACAGTTGATGCCGAAACCGGCGCTTTACTCGAATACGCTTAATCAAAAGACCGTGCTTCGATCGACGAAGTACGGTCTTTTTTCCACGTTCATGTAAAGGAGGTATGATTCATGTCGATTCTTGCTACGCTGTTCGTTATCCTCGTTGCTTTGGAACACTTTTATATTTTAGCACTTGAAATGTTCTTTCTTTCTTCCAAAGCGGCTCGTCGAACGTTCGGCTTAACGGACGAAGCTGTTGCATCACAACAAATTCGCACACTTTTTGCGAATCAAGGCTTATATAATGGGTTTTTAGCAGCCGGATTAGTATTCGGTCTGATTCGTGAGGATGTCGCTGTCCAATTGTTCTTTTTAGCGTGTGTCATCATCGCTGCGCTTTATGGTGCCGCGACTGCCAATCGCTCTATTTTACTCAAACAAGGCTTGCCTGCCATACTTGCTTTCATCTTTGTATTGCTTGCATGAGAAAAGCCCCTATCCGATTGGATAGAGGCTTTTTTTCTTGATTAACGCGGGTTGTCGTTGCGTTCGTAGATCGGGTTCATGTATTCCGTCGTCGAGTATAGACGTGGAACAACGATGTATAAGATGACCGCTGGTACAGCGATGATCAACAACATCAAGAGCATCGGTAACCAGTAGACGACTTTTTGTTGAAGATTATCCGAGTTGCTGTCGATGTATTCTTTTACGCCATCAACTTTTGCAGCATCGGCACTCGTCAACAATTTACCGCTATCGGCATTGAAGAAGTGGATTTCACGTTTGATCGTGATGAAGATGCCGTCACGGACTGTCTCGATGACAGCGATTCCGCCAATGACTTCTTCTCCTTTTTCATTCGTGAACGTCTTCGGATCCTCGATTTCGACCGAACCTTTTTTATAATCGTAATGCGTCGTTGGTAATTCCTCATTTAATGCTTTCGTCATTTCTGAGGTATCAACCGCAGCAAGTACCGATTGACCGATACTTAACGCGAGAAAGAGCGCCGTTACGAAGGCTAAGCTTTTCTGCCACATCCCCAAATTCCCCCTTTACCTATAAGTACAAGTTCTTCAGTCAACAACATTGTACCAATTAATAAGAAAAAAGTGTGAAAGAAATACCAGGAAAATAAGAAAACTTTTTGTCTAAATTAATTTTGGTACGTTGCTTCCATCCGATAAATCGGTTGACCCATTGATGAAAAACGCTCTTCGTACTCTGTTCGGACGTTATCTTCCGGTTCATTCGCATGTAAATCAAGCGACATCCAGTCGAAGCGCATGCCGTATGCTGACATCGTCATCAAACTCGATTCAAACAACTTCCGATTATCTGTCTTGAAATGGATTTGCCCTTTCGCCGGTAAAATATCTTCATATGTCGAGAGGAATGTTTTATACGTCAAACGGCGTTTCGCATGACGTGTCTTTGGCCATGGATCAGAGAAGTTCAAGTACACGCGGGCCACTTCGCCTTTTTCAAAGTAATCACGTAGGTCTTTTGCATCGACCGTCAAGACGCGAACGTTCGATTGTGGTGTCTCGACCAATTTTTGAACGATTGTCACGGCAACGCTTTCGAATAATTCAATCGCGATGAAGTTGACATCCGGGTGTTGGTGCGCCATTCCGGTAATGAAGGCTCCTTTCCCTGATCCCACTTCGATATAGATCGGATTATCATTTTTGAACTCGCTAGCCCATGCTCCTTTAAGAGATGCTGGTTCTGCTATATAGATCGAGGATTGTTCCTTCATATAATCCTGCGCCCATGGTTTATGTCGTAAACGCACTATCGTTCATCCTTTCCAAACTTAAATTATCCGCAGATAAGTTTATCATGATTCGGGTAATTATATAAGAACTTCTTCATTTCCTTTCGAAGAATGTTCAGCAGTTCGTCACTTGAGAAATAGTGAGCATTCTAATACACTTAAGGTACGTAAGAACCGAAAAGGAGGGCTATCCTGTGGATGATTTCTTGATTAGTTGGGCATCTCCCATCGTTCTCGTATTGGGAATCACTGCTTTGTTCGTCTGGGCGACTTTCGGAAAAGTCGACGTCGAATAAGAGCAATCTCTGTACCTTGTGTAATCGTACACAAGGTACTTTTTTTATTTTCTAAACGATTTTAGGTTGGTTTTACCATGAAACAGATGTATACTTTTTTTGAAACAGATAATTTATTACAGCTATCGAACACCAAAAACGTTGGTAAAAAGGAGAATTGTAATGAACGAAAATAAAAACAGTGATTCAAAAGAACTAGTACAGAAGAAAACAGGTGCGGACCTAGTCGTCGATTCACTCATCGAGCAGGGTGTCGATTACATCTTCGGTATTCCCGGCGCCAAAATCGATTCCGTCTTCAATGTGTTACAGGACCGGGGACCTGAACTCATCGTTGCACGGCACGAACAAAATGCTGCCTTCATGGCTCAAGCCATCGGACGCTTAACGGACAAACCGGGTGTTGTCCTTGTGACATCTGGTCCTGGGGCATCGAATTTAGCGACTGGTCTTGTGACAGCGAACTCTGAAGGTGACCCTGTTGTCGCAATTGCCGGAGCTGTCACGCGAGCCGATCGTTTAAAACGAACACATCAGTCAATGGACAACCAGGCACTCTTTACACCGATTACGAACTTCAGTGCGGAAGTGCAAGATGCCGACAACATTCCAGAAGTATTATCGAATGCTTTCCGAACAGCTGAAACGACAGCTGGAGCTGCTTTCGTCAGTATCCCGCAAGACGTCGGGCTAAGCGAAGCGAACGTCACGGCGTTCCGTGCGGTCGAAGCACCAAAGCTTGGTGTGGCACCAGAAGCATGGGTCGACGAAACAGCCCGTCTGATTCAAGATGCAAAACTCCCTGTCTTGTTACTCGGTATGCGCGCGAGTCAACCAGACGTCGTACATGCGATTCGTTCGTTACTCAAAAATGTCTCGATCCCTGTCGTTCAGACATTCCAAGCGGCCGGTACATTATCACGTGAGCTTGAATCGAATTTTTACGGACGTGTTGGATTGTTCCGTAATCAGCCGGGAGATGCGTTACTTGCAGAAGCCGATCTCGTCCTCTCGATCGGATATGACCCAATCGGTTATGACCCGAAATTCTGGAACCAACCAACGCACGACCGGACGCTTGTTCACATCGATCAAATGCGTGCTGAAATTGATCATTTCTATCGTCCCGACCGTGAGCTTGTCGGTGATATGGCGAAAACAGTCGACGCGATCGCTGAACGCCTGCAACCACTCACATTACCGGAAAGCTCGGTTCAGTTCCTTGAAGGATTACATCAACGTCTTGTCGATCGCGATGTTCCTCCTGTCGCGGATTCTCCATTGACGCATCCACTTTATTTCATGAAGACGTTACGTGAAAAAATTGCGGACGATGTCACGGTCACGGTCGATGTCGGCTCACACTATATCTGGATGGCACGTCACTTCCGTTCGTACGAACCACGCCACCTCCTCTTTAGTAACGGGATGCAAACGCTCGGCGTCGCACTTCCATGGGCAATCGCAGCTACACTCGTCCGTCCTGGGAAGAAAGCTGTCTCGATTTCAGGTGACGGCGGATTCCTCTTCTCTGCAATGGAACTTGAGACAGCTGTCCGTTTGAACTCACCACTCGTCCACTTCGTTTGGCGCGATAGCGGATTCGATATGGTCGCGTTCCAACAAGAGATGAAATACAAACGGAAATCCGGTACGTCATTTGGTGACGTCGATCTCGTCAAATATGCGGAAAGCTTTGGAGCAAAAGGACTCCGTGTCAATCATCCTTCGGAACTCGCAGCAATCATGGATGAAGCACTCGCGACAGACGGTCCCGTCATCGTTGATGTGCCGATCGATTACCGTGACAACATCGCGCTCGGAGAACAAGTTCATCTCGATCAATTGAACTAAGGAGGATTCACATGGCACACGATAAAACACTCGTCCAGATTTCAACGATGATGGCACTGCTTGACGGCGTATTCGAGAGTGAAGTGACGTACGCTTCCGTCCTTGATCAACGTGATTTCGGTATCGGAACGTTTGACCACTTAGACGGTGAGATGATTGGATTCGATGGACAGTTCTATCAACTCCGCTCAGATGGTAGCGCTCGACCGCTTCAACCCGAGACGACGACCCCTTTCGCGACATTAACCCGTTTCGAGCCGGAACAAACCTTGACCGTGACGGAAGAGATGTCAAAAGCGACGTTTGAGCACTGGCTGAACGAACAACTCCCTACGATCAATAGCTTTTATGCTATCCGGATTGATGGAACGTTCACGGAGGTTCAGACACGCACCGTTGCGCGTCAGGAGAAGCCGTTCGTTCCGATTACGGAAGCTGTCGCTTCTCAAAGTGCTCGTACGTTCGAGCACACGGAAGGAACGCTTGCCGGATACTATACACCACGATTCGGTCACGGGATCGCCGTCGCCGGATATCATCTTCATTTCATCGATGCTGCCCGCGAAGGTGGTGGTCACGTCTTTGACTACACAGTCAAGAACGTCACCGTCACATTCGAAGAAAAGCCGCAACTTGATTTACGTCTACCGACGACAGAGGCTTATCGATCGGCAGATCTCGAAAGTCACGATATTGAAAAAGAAATTAAAATCGCAGAAGGTTAAGCAAAAAAAGCGTGTCGTTCCCTTTCGGAATGACACGCTTTTTAGTCGTTTGAGTATTCAAGTAGCTGTTCAAGAAAATGATAACTGTCGTCGACATCTGGATGACGCGTATCTTCATACCAGTAGAGTGATAATACCGCTTGCGCTACGACATACCAGTGCATGCGTCGCTTCAAATCACTCGTCAATGGATGTCCATAATGTTCAAACCATTCTGGCCAAGCTGCTTCGTCGACATAACTGTATAACATCATTCCAAGATCGTACGCACGGTCAGCAATGATCGCATCATCCCAATCGTTCAGGTAGAGTTGACCGTCTGCTCCCGTCAACCAGTTATTGTGGTTCAAATCTGAATGACAAACGACCTGCTCATCCGTTCTTACCTGCTCCAGATTTTGTTCGAGGTAAACCATCGCATGTTCCACGAGCTCCGGATCCTCTAAATCATCCGGTTGGAAGTACAAACGACATTGTCGCAATAACTCATCAGGTTCAATCGGGCGCTGATCAAGCTGTTGTAGCATGAACAGTAATTCCTTCGAATCATGGATTTTCCCAAGCAAACGTGCTACTTCAGGGCGTTCCATCATTTCGGGCTCTAACTCGTTCCCTTCAATGAACTGTTGGGCGCTGATGACGTCCCCACTATAAATCCGTTTCGTCCATAATAACTTCGGAACGATTCCGTCTGCGGATAAAATCGCCAAAAACGGCGATGAATTTCGTTTTAAGAACAACTTCGATTGTCCGGTTGAAGCGATGTACGCTTCTCCTGTGATTCCACCTGCTGGCGTAAGGGTCCAGCCTTCGCCAAGCGCATCTAAAATATCTAATTCCATTATAATCCACTCAACTTTTTTAGTAGATTTGCCTAAGGCACAATGCTTATCTTAACACGTTGCAATCGTCGTTGACAACGGAAGGACCTGAATCCTGTCGACACCTTTTAGAAGCGGGTCGACCGAGGCCTCATCCCCTTGTACATGCACATTCCAGCGCGAATGATCCAGTCCGACTTCAACGATTTCGCGCGTCGTATTGTAAACGATGAGCGTGCGTTGCCATGCATCATACGAGTGGACCGCTCCAAGTTCATAAGCGATGACACCCGGACGTAAGTCGATGAAATGAAGCAACTCGCGAATCTGATTCGCTCGGTGCAATCGGAATCCGCCATGCATTCTACGAATCTGCAAAATCGTCTTGATGTAGGTTACAAGGGACAGATGATCATCCCGCCGTTCCCAGTCCATTCGATTGATCTCGTCTGGTGCGTTATAGCTGTTTTCAACACCTTGTTTTGTGCGCAAAAACTCTTGACCTGCGTGAAGAAACGGAATCCCTTGCGCAAACAAGGCAATCGTCTGAGCTAGGCGACTCATTCGCAATAATTGCAGTTCATCCGCCCCTGGACAAGATAACTTTAATTTATCGTATAACGTATGATTATCGTGCGCCTCGACGTAATTGATGGAATAAGTAGGTTCCGGAAAACGTCCGTACGTTTGATTGTCGATGTGGATACTTCCCGCAATTCCGTTTCGGACCTCCCCTTCCTTCCAGCCATCTCCCGCAACGAATCCTCGGTCGAACTCACTGAACGTCGATCCTTTTAACGCGTCACGGAACACATCATTAAAATGGGCGATCCGCGGCATTTGCGCAGCAGAGGCACTCATCGCCTTTAATCGTTCCGGTAACGCTGTCGCAAGATCCCATCCTTCTCCATACACCAGAATCGTTGGATCAATCGCATCGAGCGCCGAACGAACATCATTCATCGTCTCAATGTCATGAATCCCCATCAAATCAAATCGAAAGGCATCAATACGGTAGACACGAGCAAAGTACGTCAAACAGTCAACGATGAGGCGGCGCATCATGAATCGCTCGGATGCGGTATCATTTCCGACACCCGTTCCGTTCGATAGTGTCCCGTCTACTTCGTAGCGGAAATAATAACCAGGGACAAGCTGTTCGAGAGAGGAGCGTTCTCGAATGAAGACGTGATTCATGACGACATCGAATGTGACACGAATGCCTGCTTCATGGAGCCGCTCTACCATTTCCGCGTACTCTCTGACGCGAACGAGTGGTTCAACCGAACTCGCATAACTCCCAGCTAACCCGAACCAAAGCATTGGGTCGTATCCCCAGTTATACGGAGACCGCGTTCGTTCATCGGTCGTCTCAAAAAAGTGGACTGGTAGCAATTGCAGATGGGTGATCCCGAGATCCAGGAGATAATCAAGTCCCGTCGCATGACCTCGAGGAGAGCACGTCCCTCGTTCCGTCATCCCTGCGTATTGACCTGGATGACTTGAACCAGCTGAGTGATCGATCGTGAAATCACGAATATTCGCTTCGTAGATGACAGCGTCTGACGGTTTGACGAACAGAGGACGCGCGACGCGCTTCGGGAACCACTTGGAAATCGTCCGTTCGACGTCAACGATGACGCCGTATCGACCATTCTCCGATATCGCACTAGCGTACGGATCAACGACCTCCTGTGTGCCAAGGTATGTCGTCACTTCATACCGATACCAGCACTCTGCGATATCTTGTTCCAGGTGAAGATGATAGGCACCTTGCTCTTGTCGCTCCATTTCGTGCTTTCCGAGCAATCGTTCATCTTGATCGTACACGACACACATGATCCGTTCTGCGACCGGTGACCAAACAGCAAAGTGAAATGCGCCCTCTTCTTCCCAGACGCCGAGTTTCCCTTCGTAGCGGTACTTGCGCTCGAATGCTTCCGTTCGAACTAACCGATCGGGAACGACGCGGATCGATCTCCCTGCTCCGAATACCTCATATCGGCATTCTAGCTCGACCGGTTCCAGAACCGTCAATTCATAAATCACCAATTGTTCCTCACGGTGTGTCTCGACTTGCTGGATCGCAAGTGATTGTCCATCACATTCAAGCGACCAGTGGATTGACGGATTGCCTTCGACCTCGACCCGGATGCTTTGGAACGATAAGAACTCCGCCCGGATCACTGGTATCGCTACTTCTTGGTTCGTCATCTCTTTCGCAACGACAATGCCGTCGCTCCCTCCCTTACTCTTGGATTCGAGACTGTCCCTCACTTTGAATCGCCATGTGAAACGGAATCGATACCGTCTCTTTTAGGATCTTTTCACATACTCGCATCTGAAATGCCTTTGTATGTGTCGCATTCGCATTCATCCGTTGCACCCAATTCGGAAAATCGACTTTATTGACATAAGTCGTCGTCGTTTCTTTTGGAATTTGATCAAAATAACCTGAAGGGGCGAGGATGACTCGTTCAATGGGCAAGACGTAATCTCGTCCGAGTACGACCCGTAAAATATCTTCTGTCCGCTTTAAACCGATGTTCGGATTCAAAATTTGTTTTGCAGAAGCCTTGAACGGCTGCTCCCGCCATAACTTATCTCGCCGTATATGATAGATACTTTCGTCACCATCGAGCCATTCCATGATATAGATCGCGGACGGACCGACGACGAACGGACTCAACTCGACTTCTCCGACTTGATATTGGATGACCGCTCGATAAAACATCGCATATTGTTCATTTAATAGATGCAACATCTGGTAGAAGTCTAAATGACGTTTCAATGGAATTCGCCAAATGTCCTCCTCCCCTGCTCCGCCAGTGACGTTCAAGAGTTTTTGTAATTCGAGACGTTTTTTGTACCATTTATCAAACGCTCTTCGAGATAATTGCTTCCCTGGAAGTTGAATGACTTCACTTTTTTTCATCACTTGCCACCACTTCTTCGGACGGATGAGCGTCTCTCCTGGAAACAACTCTCCTGCCTCCCATCTGCGATAGACATGGGCATAATCAAGTGCCTGGTGTTCACCGAATCGTTTCGTCATCTCTAGCGGATTTTTTTCAAATCGACTATCTAAGTCATATAGTTTCATCAAAATTGCGATGGGGATCACCTCATTCCTCTTCACCTAGATGAATCCGGTAAACCGGCTCATATCGCGGTGAAACCTCTGGTCGTACTTCAAATAGAACGAGTTCACGAACAGTCCACTCTACTGATCGGATCGGACTCGTCTTCCATTCGGCTGCCTCTGTGCGCCATTTTTTCGCGATCGTGACATGCGGAACGAATGGTCTGGTCGAATTCGGATCAATCTGTTCCACTAGTTGAAACAATTCCTTCGATTCTGTTCCAAATCCTACGACGCGTGGTCGTTCACCCCGACCAAACGTAATCAAACGATCGAATCGCAGCACGAAGGGTTCCATCGTACGTGCGATCTGCTGTAACTGCTGTTTCCACGACTGCTGTTCTTTTTCCTCTAATGGACCGAAAAAACGAAGTGTTAGATGGTACTCTTCTAACGTATAGACATTACGAAAGTACTCTGGTAGCGATAACCGTTCAGCAAGATTTGCCAAATCTTTAGAAGGGATCGGCAAAGCAATGAAAAAGTGTTGTTCTTGTCTCATCGTCGCGTTCACTCCTTCATACGACCACTAATACCATACAGAATCGCGCCTAGGATACTACTACTTGTATATACCCAAAAGACGGTATAGATTGTACTCTCCTCGAGTACAAAACCACTCATCAGATTAAACAACGCTGTCGCGAGTCCCGTCGTCATTGCCATATATGTACTGACGGCTGTTGCGACCATCGTCTCTGGAACGAGCGATCGGACATAATCTAAGGCGACAGGGATCAACAGACCAACGATCATTCCTTGCATCGCAGATAATACCCATAGCATGACGATCGGAAGTTCTAAAGCAATCATCGCCGTCCGCGAAGCCGACAACAAGGAGACGAATACAAGAACCGGAATCGCTCCGAATCGTAATAACAGACGCGAGGCGATGCGCATGAACGGAATTTCGCACAGAACGGCGACAAAGAATAGTGTTCCGACGAGTGCCGTCGTCTCGCCACGAATCGTGACGTAGGTGCCAAAGTAATAATTGTTGGCGAAGATTGGTCCGAAGATTAAACTCCCCCCTGCTAGGAACAACAAGAAGCGTCGATTCGAGAAGAGCTGTTTTAGCGGTACTGGTTGCTGATGTGAAACATGGACGCTGCCTGCCTCTTCAATACCGATTAGCACAAGGAATCCAAGAACCCACGCTGCGCCAGTTGCATAAAAAATCAGATTTAGTCCGCCACCCTCAGTGATTTGCCCAAGAACGAAAACAGCTAAAGCGAACCCTGCTGAGCCAAAAAGACGTAAAGCACCATAATCCACCTTACGCTTTCGCGTGTACTCGATCGCTAATGTATCCACGAGCGGAATATGCGCGCACTGGAACAACGCCCAGACGCAAGAAATCAACAATAAAAGTAGATAAGCAGAAGTCAGTAAGTAACTGAGTGTAAAAATACCGGCAGCAAGCATCGCGACGAGTAAGAGTCGTTTCGGCTTCCCGAGGCGATCCGCCGCGATTCCCCAGACAGGTTGTAGGAAAATGGAGAGAATCGGTCCAATCGCAACGATCGTTCCAATCTCTGAAGCCGACAGTCCGAACGCGTCGTTTGAGAAATAAAGCGCGAGATACGGAATGAGCGCTCCTTGTCCAAAGAAAATAAAGAAATATAAGGCTTGGAAATGATAGGTTTGACGATTTTTCACACGGAACTTCCTTTCAAGAAGCAATCCCCCCATCTTTACGATGCGGGGATCATCAATCATTATTTTGCGAGCTCATAAATCGCTTCTGCATAGATTGCGACAGCAAGCAATAGTTCATCAAAATCAACATATTCATCGACTTGGTGGGCAACTTCAGGACCACCCGGGAAGACTGGACCAAAAGCAACTCCCGCCGTCAACGAACGCGCATATGTGCCGCCACCAATCGCTATCAGATCAGCTGATTGGTTCGTGTGACGCTCATAAACGGCACTTAGCGTCTTGATCAATTCATGGTTTGGATCGACATGGTGCGGTGTCATATGCGTCCGCGTCTGCAATTCAAAACCATATCCTGCCGCGGCTTCCTTAATGATTTGCAGACGTTCCGTGAAGTCTGCCGTATACGGGTAACGGATGTTAATCGACGCCGTTCCTTGTTCTTCAGCATAGCGGAAAACGCCACCGTTGATCGTCAAGTCACCTGTTTCATCCGAAGCAGCGACACCAATTGCTACACCGCGAGAATCCCGGAACATATGCGTCACGAGTTGAATGTAACGACGACCGTTATAATCCAAGTGAAGCGTATTGAGGAAACGCGCCAAATGTAAGGCAGCATTTTTACCGTTGTCCGGCTCCATCGCATGGGCTGCGACACCGTTGACATCAAGTACGAGACCTTCTGTTTCTTGCTTGACTGTTCCCGTCAAACCTTGTTCTTCAAGATAAGAATGGAAATCCGTTTCAAGCGTTCCTACTTCGACGACACGAAGAAGCGCTTGGGCATGACCTGGAACCATGTTTGGACGTTCGCCACCTTCAAAACGAACGAGATGGTAGCCTGTATCCGAGGCTTGCGCTGGTTTCCCTTGAATCAATAACCCATCATAGAGTCCTTTTTCCGCATTGATGATCGGGAAGTCGGCATCTGGTGCAAAACCGAGTGTTGGCATCTCTTCATGTTTGAAGTAATGATTGACACAACGCCATTCACTCTCCTCATCCCCTCCTGCAATCAGACGGATGCGCTTCGAGAGTGGTAAGCCAAGCTCTTTGACGATTTTCAGGGCATAATACGCTGCCATCGTCGGTCCTTTATCATCGATTGCTCCACGCGCATACAGTTTTCCATCTACAAGCGTCGGGTTGAATGGACCGTATGTCCAGTGATCGCCACCAGCTGGTACGACGTCTAAGTGACAAAGAATATCGAGTAACTCTTCCCCTTGACCATACTCCAAATGTCCTGCATACCCATCGACATTTTTTGACGTGAACCCATCGCGTTCCCCTGTCGCGAGCATCCAATCGAGGGCACGTTTGACTTCATGACCAAACGGTGCGCCCTCTTCGATCGTCGATTCGTCGAGTACACTCGGAATCCGTAATAGTTCTTTTAAATCTTCTAATAAGTCCTCGCGACGTGCGAGTACTTCCTCTTTCCAATTCACCATCTGATTTCGCTCCTTCATTACGGGTTTTGGATTCGTTTCCTATACACCTTCCTAGTATAGCGAATATTCGTTCAGATACGAACATCCAAATTCTGTTTTCTTTTTTATTTATTGAAATGACGAACATTAATCTTAAATAAAACCTGAATCATCGACTTTACAAACCATTTGAATATGTTTTTTATGAAAACGTTCGGTTAAATTACTTGCATTTTAATATCAAAACGTTATACTAAAGGCGAAACAACTGGATATTGCATTGTCTTTTGTCACCCGAAGCTTTAGAACACTATTCTATCCATTGGGGGAGTGGTTATACCAATGAAAGATTCTACAGACCGTATGTTGACCCGGATTAAATCGATTTATCTCTACATCCAAGAGAACGGAGCTACTACGACAGCAGAGTTGGTTGAAGAGTTTGGCATCACTTCAAGGACCGTCCAGCGGGATTTGAACGTGCTCGAATACAACAATCTCATTGTGAGCCCTCGACGCGGTACATGGACGTCGAGTAAGAAACAAAAGCAAGCGGGTTGATCCACTGTTTCACTATGTATATCTTTCGATGACGCGATTCTTCGCGTCTTTTTTTGTTATCTTTTTTAAAACGTGGGGTATAGCTATTGGGAGAAGGAGATGATAAGAATGAATATTTTAATCATTGGAGCAAACGGAACGACGGGACGCAAAATGGTCGAATTGATCGCTAAACAAGGAGATCACCAAGCGATCGCTGTCGTACGGGAAGAAAATCAAATCAATGATTTGATTGCACTCGGTGCATCTGAAGTCAGACTTGGGGATTTGACGAAGGATGTCAGTGGCGTCGTCAGTAACGCGGACGTCGTTATCTTTGCAGCGGGTGCTGGTGGCGCATCGGACGAATTGACACGTGCCGTCGATCAGGAAGGCGCGATTAAAGTCATCGATGCAGCAAAAGCCAACGGGATCAATCGTTTCCTAATGCTCAGTTCAGTCGGTACGGAAGAACCGAAAGGCGAACTAAAAGTATATCTCGAATCGAAAGCAGCAGCAGACGCTCACCTAAAAGAAAGCGGACTTGATTATACGATCGTCCGTCCTGGCCCACTCAGCTACGATGACCCGGTAGGTACTGTTGAAACGAAAGAGCATTTTGATTCATACGAAGATCGTAAGGTGCCTCGTGACGATGTGGCAGCGCTGTTCGTTCACTTGATTGATCATCCGACACAATCTCGTGTGTTCGAAGTACTCAGCGGTCCTTATCCGATCGCAGAAGCACTACGTAACCAATAATTGAATTCCACAATAAAAGGCGATGGAATGTACATTATTCCATCGCCTTTCGTTTTGCTTATTCAGGTTGCCAATCAAACAAGGATAATTCATCCGGCGTCAGTTCACGATAATCCCCGAGTACAAGTGTCGGATCAAGCTCCAAGCGACCAATCGAACGCCGTTTCAAGAATGTGACCTCTTTACCGAGGGCAAGCATCATCCGTTTGACTTGATGAAACTTCCCTTCCGTGATCGTCAATTCAAGCGTTGAATCTGTTTCTGTCGTCGATAAGATCACAAGTTTTCCTGGCTTTGCCTGATAACCGTCTTCTAAGGTGACGCCTGCCGCAATTGCCTCGACGTCCTCTTGCGTCAATACACCTGTCACTTCCGCGTAATACGTTTTTTCGACGTGTTTCTTCGGAGACATCAAAGCATGATTGAACGCTCCATCGTTTGTCAGTAACAATAAGCCTTCAGTATCCTTATCAAGTCGTCCGACCGGAAACGGTTTGAAATACGTCACGTCTTCAAACAACAGATCGATGACGGTCTCATCTCGTTTATCCTCTGTCGCACTAATGACACCCGGTGGTTTATTCATCATCAAGTAAATGTATTTTTGATACGTGACCGGTTCGCCGTACATCAGAACCTGTTGCGTCTCGACATCGACATGTTGTTTCGGATCGCGCACGATCTCACCATCGACTTGAATTGCCCCTGCCTTGAGCAAAAGTTTTACTTCTTTTCGGGAGCCTGCCCCCATGTTGGATATTAATTTATCTAGACGCATGACCTCGTCCTCGTTTCAATGAAATTTTCCGTCCTAATACGACTTCTGCTAAACCACTCCAAACCGAGAGTCCAGCGAAAATCACGATTCCAACTGCCGCACCAATGATCAGGATCAACAGAGATGCCCATGTCGTCTCTGGTAAGAAGGACACCATTCCCCACTTCACAAGCGCGACACCCGCCCCCATCAAAGCACTAATGATTAGAATCAATGATGTCCGGCGCAAGACGGTACTGAATGGGAACTTCACTGTTTGTGTGATCCGGAAGAACATCAATCCCGTCGCAACGAGATAACCGATGATCGTCGCATAACCAGCACCCGTTCCATCACCCGTCAAATGAATCAACGGCGCATTCAAGAGATACTTCGCAAGTAGTCCAGCAAGTGTTGCGATGATCGTGAAGTACTGACGGTTAATCCCTTGAAGGACGGCTGCCGTAACAGAATACAGGGCAAGGAATAAGGCACTCGGTGCATAGCTTAACAGATAGACCCATGCTGCTTGGTCTTTCGGGAAGAGCACATGGAACGTTTCTTCGCTTAAAAGAATCATTCCGACGACTGCCGGAATCGTCACGAAGAAAACAAGTTGATAAATCTGTGAGATTTGAGCCCGTACTTTCCGCATATCACCTTGCGTGAAGGAAGCTGTCAACAGTGGAGTTGCCGACAACGACAATCCTGTTGCGACCGATACCGGAATCAAGACGATCTTATGACTATCCGCAATCAGATAGGCAGTCGCGTTTCCAGCCGCTTCGAGCGTGTAGCCGATACTTTGTAAGGCGGCATTCATCGTATTCTGGTCGATGACTTGATAAAGGGGTGTCGAAAGACCGACCATGACGATTGGAATCGCATACGTCAATAATTCTTTATACAAATCCGTTAACGGGCGATCCGGCGAACGGACGGTTTGAGTAGCACGAAGTTCCTGCAAGCCGCTGGCACGTTTGCGGAAATAATAGATCAGAACCGCGACACTACCGATTGCGCCAATGAAGGCGCTGAACGTTGCAATCGTTGCGGCAAATGCTGCACCTGAATCAAATAAATAAATCGCAATGCTGACTCCTGCAAGCAAGAAGATGATCCGGACGATTTGTTCCAAGATTTGCGAAATCGCTGTTGGTCCCATCGATTGATACCCTTGGAAGTAGCCTCGGGTCATACTCATCGGTGGAATCAAGAGTAAAGCGAAACTTACGCCCCGAATCGTCATCGTGACAGCATCAACGTATGCTGCTGAATCGACGTCACCACCCGGAATGGCCCGGTGTGCTAAATACGGTGCGAGAAAGAATAAAGCAAGGAAGGAAACAATCCCGGTCAAGGACATGATTTTCAGACCAGACCGATATAATCGTTCACTCGTATCGTACTCACCTAGTGCATTGTATTTCGCGACGAATTTCGAGACGGCGACAGGAATCCCCGCTGTCGCGAGTCCAATCATGATCGCATAATAATTGTAGGCATAGGTATAGAACATGATGCCCGTCGCGCCGACCATGAACTGAAACGGAAAGAGATAAATCAAACCCAGTGCGCGGGAAATCAGTGACGCACCGGACAGGAGCATCGTTCCACGAACGAACCCTGAATTGCCGGAAGAAGTAGACTGCTTATTACTGACTGTGGACATGGTAACATCCCTCACGCTTTCTAATTTTTATACTCGACACTCTGATCGTGACTGTCTCATTATACAAGTTCTCTCGTACACAATTGCAAATCATTATACCGCTGTCTATCTTGAATTGAAAGAGACGGTTTGTTTACAGTCACAACTTCTGCTAAAGTGAAACAAGCAGAATTCTATGAATGAGGTGACCATATGTACGATGTAATCGTAATCGGAGGCGGACCGAGCGGCTTAATGGCGACGCTCGCCTCTTTACAGGCTGGAGCTCGGACGCTCCTGCTTGATAAAGGAAATAAATTAGGTCGGAAGCTTGCAATCTCAGGCGGCGGACGTTGTAACGTCACGAACCGAAAACCACTCGATGAGCTCGTCCAGTCGATTCCGGGAAACGGACGTTTTCTTTACAGCGCCTTCTCTCAATTCAACAATGAATCGATCATCGAACTCTTCGAAGGGTTTGGTGTCGCACTCAAAGAAGAAGACAACGGGCGGATGTTCCCTGTTTCGGATAAAGCCGCAGATGTCGTTCGTGTATTGATTGATCAAATTCGCGCGCATGGCGCTGAGATTCAAACAGACGCGCAAGTCGCTACGCTCGACTTCCATCCGGACGGGTCTTTTGCCGCTGTCCTCTTAGAGAACGGCATGCGCCTCGAAGCAAAGAGTTGTATCGTCGCGGTTGGCGGACAATCCGTTCCGCATACCGGTTCGACAGGCGACGGCTATCCGTGGGCTGAAAAAGCGGGTCATACGATCACGGAGCTCTTCCCGACCGAAGTCCCGATCTTATTAGGGGATACGTTCATTCACGAAAAAACATTACAAGGGCTGTCGTTGCGTGACGTCGCCTTAACGGTCCACGGTAAAAAGGACAAAGCAATCAAAACACATACGGGTGATCTACTCTTCACACACTTCGGTTTAAGCGGTCCGATTGCTTTACGCTGTAGCCAGTACACGATCAAGGAGCGCAAACGTTCGAAGGAGATGATCGTCCATCTATCAATCGATCTCTTCCCGGACGAATCACTCGGTGCGTTAACGGAACGCTTCCAAGCCGCACTTGCAGCCAATCCCAAGAAAACGGTGCGCAATGCCCTCCGCGGCTTCGTGCCGGAACGTCTGCTTGAACTTCTCTTTGCTCAAATCGGATTTGGCGATGAAGTCTGTACACAAGTCAAGAAACAGGACTGGACGGACTTCTTGCAAAAATTAAAACGATTCCCATTGAAAGCAACAGGAACGCTCGACTTTGATAAAGCTTTCGTCACGGGTGGTGGCGTCTCGATCAAAGAGATTGATCCAAAGACGATGATGTCGAAAAAAGCTGACCGGTTATTCTTTGCCGGAGAGATTCTTGATATCCATGGCTATACAGGTGGTTACAACATCACCGCTGCATTCGTGACGGGTCATTGCGCCGGTAGTCACGCTGCAGAGATGGCACGTGACTCTGTCTTTTAATATGAATAAGACCCGATTCTTCTGTTTAGCAGAGGAATCGGGTCTTATTGTGTCAGGATTTAATCGATCGGTGTAAACGATCGGCTTGAGAATTTATCCGTGACGACTAACGCAAACAACTCATTATCTTGCACGAAAATCCCCTTCGAACCATATACTTTCGGACTGGCTGTCTCGCCCGTGATCGTTTTGTCCTTTCGATCGATTGAATAGAGATAGAGGGCTTCTGAATCCAGTGTGTAGATCCGACCTTGTCGTTCAGCAAGACCAATCGGTCGGAACTCAGACTCGAACGATTTCTTCGCATCACTTCGCATCCCACTCGCCGCTTCGATCTTCTCCCGTTTGATGACTGACAGATAAGGTGGTTTCTGTTTTTTCTTCAACGCACGTTTTTTCTTTTCCGAGGCGTCAGGATCAATCTTGATCTTATCCTCTTTCATCGCAAAATAGGTCACCTCGACTCGTCCCAGTGCTCGAATATGATTAATCGTATAGAATTCTTTCTTCTTCGTATCATATCCAAGACCGTGGAAACTGTCCCGTATCGTCGTTCCTTGTACTTTTTCACGTTTCTCTTCGCTCCAGACACCATCTTTTCGCGTAATCGTGACCAGAATCTGATTCGACGTCAATAGCGCGACGGTCTCCCCGTCAACGAGGGTCATACCGTCAAGACCAGCGAGCAACAACTTTCCTTCTTCTAACTGGAAAGATGCATTGATGCGTTCTCCGGTTCCACTGATTTCAAAGAAACGATAATCGTCTGTGACGACGAGGTACGAACCAATGGAATCATCATATAACATTTGTTGGACATTTTTGATTAACGGCTCTTCTGGATTTGGAATAGCTGAAGGCGTTTTCGGTGGCACCTGTTTAACGGCTGCCTGATGCTTCGATTGCGTCTCGATTTTCGCGAACGTTTCCTGAATACGTGACAACGTCTCCGGCTTCGAGAAGACGAGCAGTATACAAAGGATCAACCCCGAAACGACAGCAAAAATCGTTGTATAGACTATATAAGATCGTTTCATTGATGGTACTCGCCTTTCTTTCTCGGTTTCTGATTCAGTGTAGCAGAAGGTCGTTCAAAAAAAAAGCGGACTTGCGACGGAAATGAAGAAACCCCTTCCATCCGCGTCAAGCGAATGAAAGGGGCTATGGCTTAGTTTGCCACGATATTGATTAATTTTTTCGGTACGACGATGACTTTACGAACTGTTTTGTCGCCGATCCATTCTTGTGTCTTTTCATCAGCGAAGGCAAGTGCTTCGATTTCTTCTTTTGTCGCATCGATGTTGATTTCGATTTTCGAGCGAACTTTTCCGTTCACTTGAATGACGAATTCCATCGTATCGCTGACCAGTTTCGATTCATCGAATGTTGGCCATGCCGCATACGTCAATGTCTCTTCAAATCCAAGTTGTTCCCAGAGTTCCTCACCAAGGTGCGGTGCGACTGGTGTTAACAATTGAATGAATCCACGAAGGAAGTGACGTGGAAGAACTGGTTGCTTATTTGCTTCGTTGACGAAGACCATGAGTTGCGAAATTCCGGTGTTGAACTGGATGTTCGCGAAGTCTTCTGTGACCTTCTTGACCGTCTGGTGGTACGTCCGTTCGAAGTCAGCATCGACTTCTGTGACGTCCTGAATGTCTGCTGTCCGTTCGAACAAGCGCCAGACGCGGTCGAGGAAACGACGCGCACCGTCAAGACCGTTTTCAGACCAGGCAACTGATGCATCGAGTGGTCCCATGAACATTTCATACAAGCGTAACGTATCCGCACCATGCGATTTGACGATTTCATCCGGATTGATGACGTTACCGCGTGATTTCGACATCTTCTCGTTGTTCTCTCCAAGAATCATCCCTTGGTTGTATAACTTCTGGAATGGTTCTTTTGTTGGTACGACGCCTGCATCATACAAGACTTTATGCCAGAAGCGCGCATACAACAAGTGAAGAACAGCATGTTCCGCTCCACCGATATAAATATCAACTGGAAGCCAGTATTTTAATTTTTCTGGATCCGCGATCGCCTCTTCATTATGTGGATCGATGAAACGAAGATAATACCAGCAACTTCCGCCCCATTGTGGCATCGTATTCGTCTCGCGACGCCCTTTCATTCCTGTTTCAGGATCCGTATAATCCAACCAGTCTTCCGCAAGCGCAAGTGGTGATTCGCCTGTACCAGACGGTTTGATTTCCGGAATGATCGGAAGTTCAAGCGGTAATTCCTCTTGGCTGAGCGTCTTCATCGAACCGTCTTCCATGTGAACAACTGGAATCGGTTCACCCCAATACCGTTGACGACTGAACAACCAGTCCCGGAGACGATACGTGATTTTCTTACGTCCGACTTGATTCGTTTCGAGTTCAGCAATCATCGTCTCGATTGCTTCTTGTTTTCCAAGACCATCAAGCATATGTGAGTTGACGTGTTCGCCCTCTCCTGTATAGGCTGCTTCATCAACGTTTCCACCCGCGACGACTTCAACGATTGGCAAGTCAAATTGTTTCGCGAATTCATGGTCACGCTCATCGTGTCCTGGAACAGCCATGATTGCACCCGTTCCATACGAAGCAAGGACATAATCAGCGATCCAGATTGGAAGGCGATCACCTGAGATTGGATTGACGGCAAAAGCACCCGTGAAGACGCCTGTTTTTTCCTTCGCTAAATCCGTCCGCTCGAGATCCGACTTTGTTTGGACTTGCGAAATGTACGTATCGACGGCTTCCTTGTGATCCGCTGTCGTGATGTCAGCTACGAATGGATGCTCCGGCGCAAGCACGAGGTACGTCGCACCAAAGATTGTGTCCGGACGTGTCGTAAAGACCGTGACTTGTTTTTTGTGTCCATCAATCGTGAAGTCGATTTCAGCACCTTCTGATTTTCCGATCCAGTTCCGTTGCATTTCTTTGACAGAATCCGGCCAATCAAGGTCATCGAGATCTTCAAGAAGACGATCTGCATATTCCGTGATCTTTAAGACCCATTGACGCATCGGGACACGCACGACCGGATGATTTCCGCGTTCAGATAATCCGTCGATGACTTCTTCATTCGCAAGAACGGTTCCAAGCGCTGGGCACCAGTTGACCGCGACTTCGTCCACGAACGCAAGTCCTTTTTCATACAACTTCGTAAAGATCCACTGTGTCCATTTGTAGTACTTCGGATCCGTCGTATTGATTTCACGATCCCAGTCATAGGAGAATCCAAGTTCTTTCAGCTGACGCTTGAACGTCTCGATGTTTTTTGCTGTGAATTCACGTGGGTCATTCCCTGTATCGAGGGCATATTGTTCTGCTGGTAACCCGAACGCATCCCATCCCATCGGGTGAAGGACGTTATATCCTTGCATCCGTTTCATCCGTGCGAGGATATCCGTTGCTGTGTAGCCTTCCGGGTGACCGACGTGGAGTCCGGCACCTGACGGATACGGGAACATATCAAGGGCATAAAACCCTTCTTTTTCTGGATCTTCTGTCGTGACGAAGGCGTTGTCTTGATCCCAACGCGCCTGCCATTTTGGTTCAATTTCGCGATGATTGTACGGCATGTCTTTTCCTCCTCTAATCTAAAAAAACCGGTCCTCCGCCCCTAGGAATAGGGACGAAAGACCGGTTTGGCTTCCGCGGTACCACCCACGTTGTCTGTCTATGACAGACCGCTTGATTCACGGATAACGGTGTGAAAGACCGGATTCGCTACTACGACTTCACGAATCGTGCTCCCTGACGAGTTCACGGTTGTTACCGACTGGTTCGCACCTTCCACCAGCTCTCTTAACGGCACCTTTCCCCTACTACTTCAGTTCCATGCATTTGACTATCTTTTCCTAGTGTAATCTGTTTCTTCCTCAAGCGTCAACGCTTCCGTAAAATTTCCTCGATTTCTGCATGCGATCGCGCCACATGATCCGCTTGTTCTAGACGTTGCGTCGGCATCCGGTCATCGAGAAGCGCAATCACTTCCATGCCTGCTGCTTTTGCGCCGATCATCCCGTTCGCAGCGTCTTCGATGACGAGACAATCTTCAGGTGCGTGTCCGATTCGTGATGCCGCAAGTCGAAAAATCGCAGGATCAGGCTTCGAACGTACGACTTCTTCCCCACTAACGTAATGCGTAATTGGAAGCTCATAATGACGGATGACGCGTTCGATTTTTTGAAGCGAACTTGAAGAGGCGATCCCGATATCATAACCAAGAGACGCCGCTTGTTCGATGACTTGTTTGACTCCCTCTTTTAAACCACATTCTTCTGGTTTTGCATGAATTTGAAACAAGCGATGTTCTTCCTCAAGTAACGCACTCGCTGTTTCTGGAAGGTCGTGTTGCGCGACAAGTTCTTCCCACATCTCATCTCCTGTTTTTCCCATGAACGTCGCATACTGAACCGGATCGAGCGGAATCGATAACGTTTTAAACATCTGCTGATGGACCTCAAAGTAGCGAATTTCACTATCTAAGATGACCCCATCCATATCAAAAATAAGACCTCGTTTTTTCAAGACACATCCCCCTTTATTGATCTATCATGATTTCAGCATATCAAAAAAACGACTACACAATGTAGTCGTTTCACCTTCTTCATTTACTTACTGTTTAACTTGTCGCCATTTGGACACTGGTTTGTCGGTAAGCCGGAAAATAATCCGAATCGGCATCTGACCCGTATCGTATACATAACTGATCGTATATGGCTGGTTGAAGAATCGATTTTCCTTGATGATACTCAAATAGTCGATATCCAGTATAGCGGCATTTACTCTCAAAGAGACTATCCCGTTCTTGATATCCACCCCCGAGATGTTGTTCGACGAGACCGTGTGCTTTCGCCTGAAGAATCGCTTCGTACTCGAGTCGCTGGTTCGGAAACACCTTCGCTTCATCCCGCTTACAACCAATCAAATGACCGTGGGCATATTCTTTTCCGAGCAATACGAAGTATCCACCAACAGGTTCTCCGTCGATTTCCGCAATCAGTAACAATGGCTCACAGAGGCGATTTGCTTCAAATAATTGCTCAAAATAATTCGCTGTAAAATAGTAATGAGCCGAAGCATTCTTCCGGTCCATCGTTTCATGATACAACGCTACAAAAACAGATAGGTCGTCTCGTGTTCCTGTTCTAACAGTTAAAGGAGAGGCAAGCGATTTGCGAATCATACTTCTCGTCTTCTTATGAAATGTTTGCAGGATGTCCTCTATTGAAGGGCGTAAATCGATACTCGTCGTATGACGGATGAAAGAGACTTTCGTCCAATCCCGCATGAAGCGTTCATTCCCCGTCAATGGATTAAAGCGAATCATTTCCGAGACGATCGCTTCTCGCTCTGCCCACCTTTCGAACAATAAGCGTGCATGCTGCATTTCAGTCGCAGTCAGTTGACCAATGATTTCCGGTCCACCGTAGCCATACGGCGTGATGAGATCTGAATAAGGTGTATCAAAAATCCGGCGCTTTAAAAAGGGATAAAATAGTGTTCCTGCATCACCTTCATAACGGAATAGCACCGCTTGCTCAGACGGTCTAGCATTGAGCGTGACGTATTGGTGACTGTAGAAGATATCAAGAGGCTGTTGCTGTACGTGTGTCGTCCAAGTTGCGGCATCTGTGATGAATTGACACCTTTCCATTCGTGCACCTCCAGTCAAAAAAGAAGCAACGTTCATATGACCTTTCTTTTCAAGTTCTTGCTTAGAAAGTACCCGTTTCTTTGCCGAAATATTCCATATTATTAAATATTTATTTTATGTTTTTAGAACGAACGACGTAACAAAAGTCAGCGAATCAAAGTGTCCGCTGTCTTACAGATGATGCTCATGATGTGATTTTAGGAATGGCACGAAGGAAGACGACGCCCGCTAACAGGATCAATCCAATCAATGTCAAGAAGACCGCTGACATACCAGATAAGTCGTAGATCAACCCTCCAACGGTCGGACTGATCATCCGCCCTGCTGAAGCAGCGATATTGACATACCCTTGGAATTCTCCTTCTTTCCCGATTGGCGCGAGTCTCGCCGCCATAGCAGGAACCGCTGGCCAGATGAACATCTCACCGACCGTCAGGATGATCATCGCGACGAGGAACATCTTGAAGCCACCTGCGAACGGAACGATCAGATAAGACAAGAGGAAGATTCCTGTACCTGTCATCAGTTGTCGCTTTAAGTCATCTCCAAACCAACGAAGAATTGGTGTTAGTAAAGGTTGCGCGAACACGATGAGTGCTCCGTTGATCGTCCAAAGAATCGAGTATTCGGAAATCGTGACACCGAGCGATTTCGTGTGTACAGCAAACGTTCCCTGCCATTGCACATAAACGAACCAAAGTAAGGCATAACCAATCGAGACGAGCAACATCGTCCGTGCCGCACCGCGTGCAAGGGGCGTGCGTGTCGTTTCGGTCTCTTCATGGGCCGCATGCATCCGCGCTGGTGCCTGAATCCAGGACAACCCGACGAACAAAATGATGGCAAAGGCGATATAGAGGACGAGATTGGCGATGAAGATGTACTGAATCGAAAAGGCAGCGATTTGACCACTGACAGCTGTCCCGAGCGCTACACCAACGTTTTGTGCGACATAGATCGCATTAAAGGCACGACGCCCGCCTTCAGGCCAAATGACACCCGTCATCGCGTAGATCGTCGGAAAAACCATCCCACCGACGAATCCAATCAATCCAAGCATCGCGACGTATCCGAGGTATGTCTGATGAAACAGCAACAAGCCGACGGAAGACAGGACAAGTCCGATGACACTGATGACGAGCGTCTTCTTGCCGCCGAGACGGTCAAACGCTTTTCCACCTAAGTAGTTTCCGACGATTGCTAAGGCCGAGTTGACGAACAACGCCATCCCTGCTTTCGTCATCGACTCTCCTAAATATTCATGTATATATAATGTATTAAACGGCCATAAAAAAAGAGGATCCCGTCGTATTGATGGCCATCGCAAGGACAAGGATCCAGACCGCTTTTGGTAATTTTGGCATACCTGTGGTCCTCCTATTTCATTCTCAACCTTGCCACTTTACGCAATCCGTCCCTTGTCTGTCAAGCCACTTCGCTTTTCGTCAACGAATCAAAAAATGATATAATGCAGAAAGAATCTTGCACATACTGAACCATTACTAGAAAAACAGACTATAGGAACAGGAGTCTATGCCATGTCACTTGCCCGTGTACTACCTTATACGAAACAATTACTCGAGTCCGTTATCGAGCCCGGAGACTGCGTCGTCGACATGACTGCCGGAAATGGACATGATACGCAGTTTTTAGCAGAATGCGTCGGTCCAGAAGGTCGAGTCCTTGCGTTCGATGTCCAGGCACAAGCCATCGAGGAATCGACGCGACGTCTCGACGAAGCCGGAATGTTAGCACGCGTCGACCTTTATCATGAAAGCCACATCCATGTCGGTGCCCGTCTTTCGGACGAACAACGTCCCGTTCGTGCCGGTGTCTTCAATCTCGGATATCTGCCTGGAAGCGACAAATCGATCACAACGACAGGTGAAGAGACGCTCGAAGCACTCGATGCCCTCCTCCCGGTCCTCGCTCCCGGCGGTCTTGTCGTCCTCGTCGTCTATCACGGTCACCTGGAAGGAAAACGAGAGCGCGACGCCGTCCTCGATTACGTGACAGCCCTTGATCAGCAAGATTACGCCGTTCTTCAGTACCGTTTCTTGAATCAACAAAATCATCCACCGTTCATCATCGCAATCGAGAAAAAAGTACGCGGATGATTGGACACAAAAAAGTGATGCCTTTTTTTAGAGGCATCACTTTTGTTATTTCATTCTTCAACAAGCTTAAAGAACAACATTAATTTTTCTGCAAACCGTGTGTTCAACCGTTCGAAACTAAAATGCGGAAATCCGTGTAGACGTTGTAAGTAAATCTGATCGCCCCCCATTTTCCGGCATACTTCAAGCGTCAACTTGACGTCTGCGAATTGATCGTCCGGTGCATAAAAACAAGCCAAGTTCACACGCGGCAGTTTTTTTCGTTCCTCGTCATGTACGACGATCTCTTCTTCGATTTCCCGGTACTGTGCATAGGTCGGTTCACCGATACGAACAGTATCTTCCGTACTTTGACCAAATGGTAACGTACCGAGTGGCACATCAGGTCGGAAACGATCGAACGCACTTGCGAAGACTTGTTTGACGCCTCCGAGTTGTTTCGAAGGGTGCCAATCAAATAACGGTGAAATGAACGACAGACTGGCGACAGGTAATTCATATTCTTGCAACAGACGATTGACGACAAGTGCGCCCATGCTACAGGCGACGATATGAATCGGTAACTTACGTTTTCCGGCTTCACGTAATGCTTCTTTTAACAGTTGACCATGTTCTTCAAACGAGATGCGACGTGGTGCGTCGACGAGTAACACTTCATACTCTCGTTCGAGTACCCGAATCAAAGCTTCACTCGGACGGGCACGCAGTTGTAACGGATAGACTAATACGATGATTCCTGTTGGTTGTTCAACCACAAACTCACCTCTTCACTTCATACTTCCTTTTCACGATACCTTATTTCAAGCGCAATCGAAACCGTCCCAAGACGGATTTCACGAGGCGACATGGCGAAGACGAATGACTGATTCTGCTTGACCAAAGACTTCTTCCGTCATCTCACTCAGTTCTTCAAAACCAAATGAGGTCAAGAACTGACGTGCTTTATAGTTACGTGCTTCCACGTAGACTTCGAGTGGGACGGCTCCTTGTCGTTCGAGTTCACGGATCAGACGTCGCCCGATACCATTTTGCTGATATTTCGGTAAGACGTACAGACGAACGATCTCCCACGTTCCCTCAACATCAACAGCATGAATGAAACCGACGATTTCCTCGTCGATGATTCCGACATAAAAATACTCTCCCCGTGCTTCTTCCGCCGTCCGGATCGCACGAACGACTTCTTCTTGCGGATACGCCTCCTGCACGAAATGCGCTTTCGAACGTTCGGAATAGATTTCTGCATACGTATCCAACCAAGATGTGACGGCAATGTCATGAATACGTCCTGCATCAGCTGGAATAGCTTCGCGTATTTCCATAATCGGAACCCCCCTTTGTATTCATACGAATCGACTCATGTACTTTTACCCTCTTCTAGAAAAAACATTCGTTTCCTGCAAAGTTCCCCGTAAACAAAAAAAGTCCGAAAACCCGCGTAGGGTTCTCGGACTTTTTGATTATGCGAAACGTTTTGCTTGTTCTTCAAGAACTGCTGCTTTATCTGTTTGCTCCCATGGAAGCTCAACATCTGTACGACCGAAGTGACCGTATGCAGCTGTTTGACGATAGATCGGACGACGGAGATCAAGCATGTTGATGATTCCAGCCGGACGAAGATCGAAGTTTTCAGCAACCAATTCGACGAGTTGCGCTTCAGGAAGTTTTCCTGTACCGAATGTATCAACCGCGATTGATACTGGGTGCGCGACACCGATTGCGTACGCAAGTTGAACTTCTGCTTTGTCTGCAAGACCTGCAGCAACGAGGTTCTTCGCGACGTAACGTGCTGCGTATGCAGCTGAACGGTCGACTTTCGTTGGATCTTTACCTGAGAATGCTCCACCGCCGTGGCGTGCGTATCCACCATACGTATCAACGATGATCTTACGACCAGTCAATCCAGCATCTCCTTGTGGTCCGCCGATAACGAAACGACCAGTTGGGTTGATGAAGAATTTCGTTGCTGCGTCGATGTATTCAGCCGGGATGACCGGTGTGATGACGTGTTCTTTCAAGTCAGCTTGGATTTGCTCAAGCGTGACTTCTTCTGCGTGTTGTGTCGAGATGACGATTGTATCGACACGAACCGGCTCGTTGTTCTCGTTGTATTCGACCGTGACTTGTGTTTTTCCGTCCGGACGAAGGTAGTCGAGTTGACCGTTTTTACGCACTTCTGCCAAACGGCGTGCGAGACGGTGTGAAAGCGAGATTGGAAGTGGCATGAGTTCTGGTGTTTCTTTCGTTGCGTAACCGAACATGAGACCTTGGTCTCCTGCACCGATAGCATCGATTTCTGCATCAGACATGCTACCTTCACGTGCTTCAAGCGCTTGGTCGACACCAAGAGCGATGTCTGCTGATTGCTCATCGATTGATGTCAATACAGCACACGTGTCCGCGTCGAAACCGTATTTCGCGCGTGTGTAACCAATTTCACGAATTGTCTCACGAACGACTTTTGGAATGTCGACGTAAGTGGATGTCGTGATCTCACCTGCAACGAGAACAAGACCTGTCGTGACAGAAGTTTCTGCCGCAACACGTGCGTTTGGATCCGCTGCGAGGATTGCATCAAGAATTGAATCCGAAATTTGGTCACAGATTTTATCTGGATGACCTTCAGTGACTGACTCCGACGTGAAAAGTCGGCGATTAAGGTTTGTCATGTATGACCCTCCCAAAAAAGAATTTGACGGTGTACTCATTTCCCCTAGTTGAGTGGGACGGTAAAATGAAAAAAACCTTTCCAAGTCCAAAAAATGGTCAGGGAAAGGTTGTGCGTTCTTCCTTTACCCTCTTATCGTTCGAAGTGTTTACTTCGCTTCAGGAGAGCACCTTTTCCCTCATTAATATGTGAATTAATGTAGGACGGTTGCCGGGTTTCTTCGGGCCTTGTTCCCTCCACCTGCTCAGAATAAGAGTATCCGTTACGAATTACATGATATAAAGTTGTAACTACTCTGTCAAGCAAGGTTTCAAATTCTAGTCGAAACTTTTTGAAAGAGATGTTAAACTGTTAATGCTGAAAGCGTTTCCAGATAAATAGAAATCAGCACCAGAAAATGATTGCTCTCTCTTTAGTATGTCATATATAATGAATGTGTCATACTAAATACGATGAGCCAAAACCAACGTAGGGGAAAGGTGGGGTCAGGATGCCGATGACGGTCCTGAATATCGAAGAACTACTCAAGAAAGAGCATGTGTTCAAACAACTATCTGTTGCTGAACTTGTCGAACATGCGATTCGAAACGAAGAAGGTGTCCTTGCTGAGAACGGCGCATTATCTGTAGAAACGGGGAAATTTACAGGTCGTTCACCAAAAGATAAGTTCATCGTCCGTGATTCTTCCTGCGAGTCTCACATTGATTGGGGTCACGTTAACCAACCAATGGATGGAGACAAATTTGAACAATTGTTGCAGAAGGTTCTTCGTTACATGAACGAAGCCGATCATCTCTACTACACAGAAGCTGCAGCAGGTGCAGATACGCACTTCACCCTTCCGGTCCGTGTGCTCACACAATACGCTTGGCATAATCTCTTTGCCAAACAACTCTTTTTACGCGAATATCCTGAAGTGGCTGCCTTTGAACCGTTCACGGTCGTCTACGCACCACATTTCAAGGCAGATCCTGCCGTTGACGGAACGAACTCTGAGACGTTCATCGCCATGTCGTTCGAACACCGAATCGTCTTGATTGGTGGAACGGAGTATGCGGGCGAAATCAAAAAATCAATCTTTTCCGTCATGAACTACCTCTTGCCACAAGAAAACGTTCTTTCAATGCACTGTTCGGCAAACGTCGGACACGAAGGTGACGTTGCCTTGTTCTTCGGTCTATCTGGGACTGGTAAGACCACCCTTTCCGCTGATGATAGCCGCCAATTGATTGGTGACGACGAACATGGTTGGTCACACGATGGTGTCTTCAACATCGAAGGAGGATGTTATGCGAAGACGGTTAACCTGTCACGTGAAAAAGAACCACAGATTTTTGACGCAATCCGCTTCGGAACGGTTCTTGAAAACGTCGTTCTTGATGAAACACGTCACCCTGATTACGATGACACATCGTTGACGGAAAATACGCGTGCTGCTTATCCGATTACAGCAATTGATAACATCGCTGTTCCATCACGCGCTGGTCACCCGAAGACGATCGTCTTCTTGACGGCTGATGCGTACGGTGTCTTGCCTCCGATCAGCAAGTTGACGAAAGAACAAGCGATGTATCACTTCCTATCAGGTTATACATCAAAACTCGCTGGAACAGAGCGTGGTGTAACGGAGCCGGAAGCAACGTTCTCAACGTGCTTCGGTTCACCATTCCTTCCACTCATGCCTGAAAAGTATGCGACGATGCTCGGCGAATTGATTGATCGTCATGGTGTCACCGTTTATCTCGTCAACACCGGCTGGACGGGTGGTGCTTACGGTACGGGTAGCCGCATGAAGCTATCCTACACCCGGACGATGGTCAATGCTGCCGTCAACGGTACACTTGCAACGATTCCAACAGAAGAACATCCGATTTTCGGACTTCATATGCCACTTGAAGTTCCAGGTGTTCCAAGCGAGTTACTCAATCCGGTACGCGTCTGGTCGAATCCGGACGAATACGACACACAAGCGCGTTCGCTTGCTGAGAAATTCCAACACAATTTCCTTCGCTTCGAAAGTGCGACAGATGCAATCAAGTCAGCTGGTCCACGCCTATGAAAAAGAGCCTTCGGGCTCTTTTTTTATGCTTAGAAATCGGTAAATCTCTTAAAAAATCAATTCATGATTAACAAAAAAAGAAGTGCACGTTTTTCTCAATCAAGAAAAACATGCACTTCACTTTTAGTCTAAAACAGAATCCGTTTTTTCTTGAAGATGTGTTTCTTTTTGCTTGAGCCACTCCTGACTTTCTGCTAGTAGCGCATAGGAACGAGTAAGCGAGACACCTAAACGTTGACTGAGCAGTTCGAACTGATCAAAATCACCGCGATCTGCACTGATTGCAAGCACTAAACAATCCCGAAACGGATGATCTTTTCCTTGTAGAACGACCTTTAGAGAATCTTCAATTGGCAGTTGGTCGATGATGTCGTCGATATCCACAGACAATAACGCATCAATATGTGATAACAGACCGATCATATAAGCACTCTCCGGCTTTAACGTACGCGTCTCTTTCGCAAACAACTCGCAAAGTTTTGCACAATGTAAGGAAGACCGGAGTAACTCATTTGACCATTCGTAAGGACTAGCAAGCTTCATCTCGCGTAAGACAATTAACGAAATCCAGCTTTTGAGTTGCGAGAAGCCTAGCAATGAGATGGCTTGACGAACAGAGCTGACCGTATTTCGTAATCCCATGCCCGGAGAATTGATCAGTTGCAGTACTTGAATGCTGATATACGGATTTGCTTCAATCTCATCAATGACTTCATCGTATTTTTCGTCCGTATCGAGCCATTTTAGCATCTTCAGCAATACCGGCAATTGAGGAGGGACAGCTTTTCCCTTCATCAACATTGGCTTAGCGTAAAAATAGCCTTGAAACCAGTCATATCCCATGTCAAGACAACGTGTATGATCCTCGTGTGTCTCCACTCGTTCGGCAAGCATCTTAATATGGGGATAATTACGCCGGACAATATGCAAGATCGCACTTTGCTCACGAGTGGGAATCGCTTCGATGTCGATTTTAATTAAATCAATTAGTGCGAATAATTCTGTTCCATGTTGACGAAGTAAATCCGTTACAAAATCATCGAGTGCTAGCGTAAAACCTGCTTCTTTCCAACTGTGCAACACAGATAACATCTCTGTATCGATGTCGACAGTTTCTAAAATTTCGATAACGAACCGACTTGGATCTAAATAGTGAATCAGATCACTTTTTAAGAGATCCGCCGTAAAGTTGACGAAAAGTTTTTTACCTTCAGCAACGTGCTCCACACCCATATGAACAAGTGTATTCGTTAATACATCCATTGTCGCTAGGTCACCGTCGAATACATTCATTTGTTTGACGGAACGATACAGCAACTCAAATGCATCAACTGCTCCGATTCGGTCAACGATGGGTTGACGTGCTAATAAGATATCCATCGTCCTCCATCCCCCTCTACATTACTCATATGGTTTTAATTATATCAAAATTTATTTTTTAGGAAGTTTATTGTTTTTTACAACGAATCAATATTCTTTTTTTCCCATTATGTATGTAAGTTCAATTCTTTAGATGACAAAAAACCGATACGACATTCGTCGTACCGGTTACATCATCGATTATAGATACCAGTCTCAAACCAATTCAATACATTCCACGTCACACGTAACTTTTCGTGAATCGGAAATTGATGCGCGTAGGCGTAAGTCTGAAGCATCGTCTTTTCGGAATGACGCGCAGCATAAGCCGTCGCGTGGCGTAAACGAACGTTTTCATCATACGCACCGTGAATCAATAACACTTCACCTTGAGGTGCGACATGAAGCGGAGAGCGAACCGCGTATGCATCAGGAACCGTGTCGGGTGTACCTCCCGTGTAGCGACGAAGCATCTTTTGCATCGTCTTCTGCTCTTCATAGGTCCATTTCAACTCGGTCACCCCTGCCCACGACACCGTTCGGGCAACTGGACGATGATGCGCAAGGAGCAATGCCATCTGCCCACCACGTGAAAATCCGAATGCGTGAACATGCGAGACACGTTGCTGCAACCAGTCAAAGGCACTGCAGGCGTCTTCGATGTCGTGATGACCGAAGTCTTCTTTGCCCGTACCGCCTAAATTCCCCCGATAGAAAGGTGCCATGACAAAAAAGCCGGCCTGTGCGAACGCGAGCAGTCGTGTCGGTCGGACCATTCCGATCGAACGCGTTCCACCACGCAAATAGAGAATTCCCTGACCATTTGCGACTTGCGGGAGTACGATATAGGCACCGACCCGTTCCCCATCCCCTGTGGTATAGAACATCCGAAACGTACGAAACGGACCTTGACGCGGAAGTTCAAACCAATCGGCGTTCGCTAAGTACACGGAGCGTCTCCGGAAGGACACGGTCCTTCATCATGAAGCTGTATTGTCGATTCGTATCGAGACGATCAGGGAGTTCCTCGAATAGAAAAGCACCATCTGTTTCATCCACGGCAAGATGAGACGACAATGATCCGATTTGCGCGAAATAGATGTTTTTGATGATCGTATCACCTTTTCCGGCAACACGATATTGTCCAACATATTTTAGGGAATCGATTTTCCCACCCGTCTCTTCCATCACTTCACGACGGGCGGCTTCTTCTGCTGTCTCACCTGGTTCAACCTTTCCCCCAGGAAATTCATACCCACGCTGCTTATGATGGGTCAGCAACCATTTTCCTTCGTACACGGCAATGACCCACACGTGCAAGGGACGATCCGAGAACGGATGGTCATCAAAACTTAATTCCACTTGATTTTGATAATAATCCAAGAATGTAATCACGTACGTGCACCTCATTTCTTCTTCTAACTTCACTTTACCTGTTTCACGGGTATTCTAAAAGTGAAAACGCTAGGATTACCTGTAAATCTGGAAAATGATCTCCTACTATCATCCGGTAAACGCAAAAAAACAGCCGATGTTCCACAAGGGAACGATCGACTGTCGTTTCACATTAGTTCAAACGTGCTTCGAGTTCTGCTTTTTCTGCTTCGAATCCTGGTTTCCCAAGAAGCGCGAACATGTTTTTCTTGTACGCTTCGACGCCTGGCTGATCAAATGGGTTCACTCCGAGGAGGTAACCACTCATCGCACAAGCTTTTTCGAAGAAGTAGAACAGGAATCCGAGGTGATACGGTGTCATCTCTGGAAGTTCGACCGTCAAGTTCGGTACTTGTCCATCCGTGTGCGCAAGCAACGTACCTTCTGCCGCCTTATCGTTGACGAATTGAATCGACTTGCCTGCAAGGAAGTTCAATCCATCGAGATCCTGAGCATCTTCTTCAACCGTCAACGCATGACGCGCTTGACCGACTTTGATGACTGTCTCGAACAGGTCACGACGACCTTCTTGGACATATTGTCCCATCGAGTGGAGATCCGTCGAGAAGTCGACTGCTGCTGGGAAGATCCCTTTGAAGTCTTTTCCTTCTGACTCGCCGTACAATTGTTTCCACCACTCCGATACATAATGAAGTGCTGGTTCGTAGTTGACGAGAAGCTCGATCGTCTTCCCTTTCGCATAAAGCGCATTTCGGACGACCGCGTATTGATACGCTTCGTTGTCAGCTAGGTTTTCGCTCGCATAGCACTCTTGCGCGTCACGGGCACCTTGCATCAACTCTTCGATTGAAATACCAGCTGCTGCGATTGGTAATAGACCAACCGGTGTCAAAACAGAGAAACGGCCGCCGACATCATCCGGAATGACGAAAGTTTCGTATCCTTCAGAGTCTGCGAGTGTTTTTAATGCACCGCGTGCTTTATCCGTCGTTGCATAAATCCGGTGTTTCGCTTCTGCTTTACCGTATTTTTCTTCCATGAACGATTTCAAGAGACGGAACGAAATTGCTGGTTCTGTCGTTGTACCCGATTTTGAGATGATGTTGACCGATACATCTTTTCCTTCGAGGACTTCGAATAAATCGTGCAGATACGTCGATGAGATATTATGACCTGCATAGATGATTTGTGGTGCTTTGCGATCTTCTTTTGATAACAAGTTATGGAATGAGTGTCCGAGCATCTCAATTGCAGCACGCGCACCGAGATACGAACCGCCGATTCCGACGACTAACAACACATCAGAATCCGACTTGATTTTTTCTGCAGACGCTTGGATGCGTGCAAACTCCGCTTGATCGTAGTTCGTCGGAAGATCTACCCATCCTAAGAAATCACTTCCTGCGCCTGTTCCTTCATGAATCGCATGGTGAAGCGTCTTTACCGTCTCCGCCATATGATCTACTTCATGTTGACCTACAAATTGTAGGGCCTTCGAATAATCAAAACGTACTGTTGACATGCCATCGTCCTCCTTATTCATTCGCAACGAAATGCGACCTTCCTTTTCATTAAAACGCAAGAAGGAAGGTCGTTCAAGTCTTTTGTGAAATGAGTAGCAAATGTTACAGATTGTTATAGGGCAGCTGTCACGATTTGACGAACATCTTCGTTTCCAAGTGATTTGAAGTTTCCGAAGTCGCCGCGTGTCATCGCTGACTTGACGATTGAATCAACTGTATCTTCTTTGATGTCGTAATCAGCAAGACGGTTTGGCGCACCGAGTGATGTCCAGAAAGCGCTGATCGCGTCAATTGTCGCGTGTGCTGCTTCCATCTCTGATTTACCTTCCGTATCAACGTTAAAGACGTTCTCACCGAGTGTCACGAAGCGATGTGCATTTGATTCGTCAAGCACGTGGCGCATCCAGTTCGGGAAGAGGATTGCGAGTCCACCTGCGTGCGGGATATCGTGAACAGCTGAGACAGCGTGCTCGATGTTGTGTGATGCCCAGTCGCCGCGTGCTCCCATTTGAAGAACACCGTTAAGTGCCATCGTACCAGCGAAGAGAATCGTGCCACGAAGTTCAACGTTCTCGAGATCGTTGACGAGTTTTGGTGCTGCTTCGACGACTGCTTTCATGACACCTTCTGTCATCCGTTCTTGGACCGGTGCATGCGCAGGGTGGAAGTATTGCTCGAGGCAGTGGCTCATCATATCGACGATACCGTAGATCGTTTGATCTTTTGGCACACTGACTGTGTACTTCGGATCAAGAATTGAGAAAGTCGGGAACGTAAGCGGGCTGCCCCAACCGTATTTCTCTTGTGTCTTCCAGTTCGTGATGACCGATCCTGAGTTCATCTCAGAACCTGTTGCTGCAAGCGTCAAGACTGTTCCGAATGGGATGACTGTTTCTGGTGTTGCTTTACCGATGACGAGATCCCACGCTTCGCCTTCATAAGGAATACCAGCAGCAATCAATTTCGTGCAGTCGATGACAGAACCGCCACCGAGTGCAAGCAATGCGTCAACGCCTGCTTCCCGTGCGATTTTGATACCGCGCTCTGCTGTCTCGATACGCGGGTTCGGTTCGACACCGTCGCATTCGACGTACTCGATTCCTGCCGCGTTGAGTTCACGTGTAACATCATCATAAACGCCGTTACGTTTGATACTACCGCCACCAAAGACGAGCATGACTTTCTTTGCACCGAGTGCTTCGAGTTGTGGTTTCAGTTGGCTGACTTGACCGTCACCAAAAATAAGTCTTGTTGGATTGCGATATTCAAAGTTTTCCATCTGTGTTGCCTCCTCAATAAGTAATGAACACCTTACATTATCCACACATTCCCCTTTCGCATCTAATTTAATGCTTATTCTATGTAAAAACCGCATAAAAAAAGAGAACCGACCGATGTCGATTCTCTCATGTGGCTTATTTTTGGAAGTTTGATTTTTCAATCCATTCTTCCAATTTACCTTTAAGAACGTTGAATCCAGGTGCTTCTTCTTGTTTGAAAGCAGGACCTGCATCGCGACGTCCAGCGTTTTTGCGTGGACCTTTCGCGCGTGCTTCACGTTTTGGAGCTTCCTGAGTTGCTTTGATCGAAAGCTTCATTTTTTTGTTAGCTTCGTCGATGTCGAGAACTTTAACAGTTACTTCATCGCCAACTTTTACGTAATCGTTGATGTCTTTTACGTAATCGTGTGAGATTTCTGAGATGTGGACGAGACCTTGTGTTTGCTCGTCAAGTGCTACGAAAGCACCGAAGTTTTGAATACCAGTTACTTTACCAGTAACGACTTGGTCTTTTTCAAAGTTTGCCATAATGTATACACTCCCTAACTAAATTCATCAACTTATAATAACACACTTTTCTTGTATCATAAAAAATATTTTTGGAATTTGTTTATTTTTTATTTCACAAGGGAATATTTTAGTAGCAAGACTTCAAGTATTCCCCCTGATTCTGCCGAACTTTCCGAGTTCGGCCCTTTTTTTGTTCTTTTACTCAATTGACCTAAAAAACAGATACCGAAAAGTGATGTGAACGACTTTCAAAACGCTCTAATAAAAACGGACAGTCTCGGTCTGCTCGCTTTCCGCGGACAAGCCCTCATGCCGCTTCAGATGCGTCACATCTTCCAGGGTCATGACGACTTGTTTTTCCGCAGGAGTCGAGCAGAACCTCACCTGTCCTAGCGTAAAGGAAATATAGAGTAGAAGCAATCATCAATTGATTACTTACAGATCGTCGAATCCATTCGCATCCGTTACTTTCGCATACGAACGTGATTTTTGTTCGAAGAAGTCTGATTTCGTCGCGTTCATCGAATCATCTGAATACGCACGAATCCATGGCATGACGTCTTCGTCGTGCCCTTCATAAAGATCCGATAATCCGATGACGCGAAGGCGTTTGTTCGCGAGATATTTAACGTAGTCACGCATTTCGCTGACGTCAAGTCCATCTAAATCACGCAAGACATATTCGCTCCACTCGATTTCAAGATCAACGGCACGCTTGAACGTATCATAGACGAATTGTGTGAATGAGCCATCGGCATCAATTTCCGGATGCTCTGACAAGACAGCACGTAACAATTGGCTGATGAAGTACGAGTGTTGTAATTCATCCCGTTGAATGTAGCTGATCATCGTCGATGTTCCGACCATCTTTTGGTGACGCGCTAAGTTATAGAAGAAGGCAAAGCCTGAATAGAAGTTGATTCCTTCAAGAACGATCGAAGCAACAAGCGATTTCGCGAAGTTTTCTGGAGTCCGTTCATTTTGGAAATCTTCGTATAAATCAAGAATGAATGCATTACGCTTCATGACCATGTCATCGTCTTTCGCGATATCGAAAATCCGGTTTTGTTCAGCCAATGGAACTAAGCTGGATAAGACGTAGCTGTACGACTGATTATGAACGACTTCCTGTTGCGCGATGATAGCGAGAATCGCATGAACAGACGAATCTGATGTGAACATTGCCGATTCCAAGATATAACGTGTCTGAACCGAGTCAAGGATCGAGAGTAGCCCGATGATTCGTTTAAAGGCATCCTGTTCTCGTTCGCTCAGTTGATTCCACTGTTGCATGTCCTTCGACATTGAGATCTCATCTGGAATCCAGAAGTTCGATAATAATTGTTTGTAGATCGAATAAAACTGTGGATACGCAATGTCGTTCCAGTTGACGATGGCACTCGTTTCGCCACCGATGATCGCTGTCGCGCGATTCGGATGACGTGCATCAAGCAGTTTGATTTTTTGTAGCTGTTCCATGTGCTTCGACTCCTTCTTGCTGTAATTGAAGAATGGTCCGTTTCGTCCATTCCTTGACGAGATGCGGGCGATTGCGTGGTGACTGTTCGATTTTCAACAGTTCTCCAGCAAGCGGTACCCCGAATTTTGAGAGATGATATGCCATCTCATCAACGGCGCGACAATATTTGACGAACATTTTGTCCCCTGTTCCAAAAACAGCTGCCTGCGGAATCGCATGCGAACTCTCCTTCAGAACGGTTCTAAGACAGTCGCGCATATCGTCGGGCAGTTGCCCATCTCCCCACGTATACGAACCAAAATAGACGATATCATAAGGCATTAACTGATACGTCGTCACTTCGTCCGCAAACAACATCGTCGGCTCGATTCCCATCTCAGAACACGTCTTCGCGACGAGTTCTGCCACCTCCTCTGTGTTTCCACTCAATGACGCATATACGATTGCTGCCTTCATGATATCGTCCTCCTTATCTTATGATGAACACGATTCACATTCGTCGATCTCAACCGTTGTCGAACGCGTGTAGTAGATCGTCTTCATCCCGAGTTGCCACGCTTCCATGTGCATCTCGAGTAACTCTTTCGCCTTGACGTTGTTTTTCACATACAGATTGAAACTGATCGCTTGGTCGATGTGACGCTGACGTGAAGCATTTTGACGAACGCTCCATAACTGATCAATCTCAAACGCTGATTTATAGAACCAATTCGTTTCCGGTGTTAAATCCGGAACAGTGACTGGGATCTTATAGTTTTTCTTCTCTTCCGAGTAGACTTTTTTGTAGATTGGATCAATCGATGCCGTACTACCCGCAATGATCGCCGTCGATGAGTTCGGTGCGACCGCCATCAAGTATGCGTTATGCATTCCGTACGCCGTGATGTCGGCTTGGAGACGATCCCAATCAAGTTCATCCGTCGTTTTGTAGTGGCGACGTTTGATGTACTCTCCTGTTTGCCATTCTGAACCTTCGAAGAGACGGTACGCGCCCTTCTCTTTCGCAAGTTGCATCGACGCATCGATCGTCAAGTAAGCGATCTTCTCGTAGAGACGGTCTGCGTATTGTACCGCTTCGACCGATTCCCAACGGATGCCCTCGAGTGCGAGCAGATGGTGCCAACCGAACGTGCCAAGACCAACGGCACGGTATTTTTGATTCGTCAATTGTGCTTGCGGAACATCGATCGTATTCAAGTCGATGACGTTATCAAGCATCCGCATTTGAATCGGAATTAATCGCTCTAGGACGTCAGAACGAACTGCACGTGCAAGTGCGATCGATGACAAGTTACAGACGACGAAGTCCCCTGGTGTCTTCGTGACGATGATTTTACCATCTTCCGTGTATTCTTCTGTCACGGTCGTCGGGCTCATGTTCTGCATGATTTCTGAGCAAAGGTTTGACGAGTAGATCATCCCTGCATGTTTATTCGGGTTCGCACGGTTAACCGCGTCACGGAAGAACATGTATGGCGTTCCTGTCTCAAGTTGCGAACGCATGTAGCGTTTGACGAGATCGATCGCCGGGACTGTTTTTTTGCTGAGGCGTGGTTCGTTGACACACGCTTCGTATCGTTCCGTGAAGCTGCCACCTTGCTCCGTCTCATCGAAGTAATCTTCGAGGCTGAAGCCCATGACCGTCCGAATTTCATGTGGGTCAAACAAATGCCAGTCTTCTCGTGCTTCGACGGCACGCATGAAACGGTCCGGTAAGTTAACACCTGTGAATAAGTCATGTGTCCGAAGTCGCTCATCCCCATTGTTGAGCTTCGCGTCCAGGAACTCGAGAATGTCTTTATGCCAGATGTCGAGATACACAGCGATTGATCCTTGACGCATACCGAGCTGATCGACGCTGACTGCCGTGTTGTTCAACTGTTTCATCCACGGAATGACACCGCTTGAGACACCTTTAAAGCCTTTGATATCTGATCCGCGCGAGCGAATCTTACCCATGTAGACGCCGATTCCGCCGCCACCTTTAGAAAGTGTCGCCACGTCCGTGTTCGAGTCGTAGATACCACGTAGCGAATCATCGACTGTATCGATGAAACATGAAGAAAGTTGACCGTAAGACTTACCAGCGTTCGAAAGCGTCGGAGTCGCAACTGTCATGTAGAGGTTCGACAATGCCCAGTAAGATTCTTTGACGAGTTCTAAACGACGTTCCTTCGGTTCGTTCTGCATCAGTGTCATCGCGATGACCATGAACCGTTCTTGTGGTAGCTCGTACAAGTTTTTGACGTGATCGCGTGCGAGGTACCGGTCTGCCAGAGTTCGAAGACCAATGTATGTGAACAAGTGATCGCGGGATGGATCAATCGTTGCCGACAGTTCGTTGATGTCTTCCTTCGAATACGCATCTAGTAAATGTTTCGTGAAGATGCCGATTTCTGTCAGTTTTTCAATCAGCGTATACAGTGAACCATATCGTTCTTCCGCTGCATATCCGCGATTTTCACCTGCTTCAAGGTATAACCGATTTAAGTAAGTCGCTGTCGCTACGAATGTCCAGTTCGGCTCTTCTGCCTTCAACATATCGAGTGCGTGCATCGTTAACAGTTCATAGACTTGATCGGCTTGTAGGGATTTTCCTTCAAGCGCTCGGATGGCACGTTCAGTATAGCGGTCGATATCAAGTTCCGGATACGTTTCCGTCGCCTGTCGGATCACGACATATACGTCTTCTATTGTCATTGCACCCTTAAAGATGCGTGCTGTATTCAGTGGAGATGCCACTATGAACCACTCCCATTCTCTATCGTTAAACAGGTTCGCATTACACGATGAAATACGCTAAACTAAAAAAAGACGTCCTACATATAGAAAGGACTCTACAAGTATCACTCTATATATAGACGTTTTAGCCGTTTTTAAACCTGTTAATGTACAAGATATAGGTTATCACTGAAATTCAAAAAAATAACCCCTTGCTTTGAAATTCAGGTCAAACAATTTGAAAAAGGCATCATGACGCCTTTTGAGATATATTGAGATAGCGAGTAAAATGCATTATAAGGTCAAGTGAACCGTTAAAATAAAGATGGTCCATTTCTCCTACTAGAAGAAAAATATTCTCTTCGAATTTTCTGATATACTGAACGTATCGATCTTCCGTCTATCAGGAAGAAGGATTCAATCCATCTATCACGAAAAGACGGCATATACGTATGTACGTTGAAAGGAGCTTACCTCATGCAAGTCGATTACACACCAAATCCGAATTCCGTCAAAATCACGCTCGAAGAACAGCGCTTCGGTGCTAAAAGTACGAGTGTCAAAAAAGAAGATACACCTGAAGATGCGTTGCTCGCATCATTGATCGCCCTCGATGGCATCGACAATCTGTTCGCTTACGGCGACTTCGTGACGGTTACGAAAGAACCAGAAGCAGAATGGAACGAACTGCTACCACGTATTGAAGCAAACATGTAAAAAACAAGAAGACACCTGTTCCTGGACAGGTGTCTTTGTTCAAGGAGCGATCACTGATGCCAACCGTATCCATCATCATTCCGACGTACAATCGTCCTCGTGAATTAGCAGAAGCGCTAGAAGCGTTGACACGTCAACATTATCAAGACTTCGAAGTCATCGTCTTAAACAATAATGGAGACGATGTCTCAGCAGTGACGACTGCATATCAGGACCGTCTTCAACTGACCTATGTCGAGTTACCTGAAAACCATCATGTTCGTGCTCGAAATCATGGTGTCACGCTCGCTTCCGGTCGGTATATCTTACTTCATGATGACGATGACATCTTATTACCGAGTCACCTCGAAGAAGCGGTCGGCGATCTCGAAGCTGGTGCCGATCTCACCTATACAGACGCGGAACTCTTTACGTACCGCTGGGAAGAGGATCACCGGATTGCAATCGATTCTGAGCCATTCGCGTATCCGTACGATTCAGAGACGATTCGAGAAGACTCGACGTATATTCCGTCCGGGTCACTCTACCGTAAATCGCTCCACGATCAACTCGGTCCGTTTGACGAGGACGTCTTCAACTACTGGGACTGGGACTGGATCTTACGCGTCGGCAAGGATCATTTAATACTGCACCCGGCGCGCGCGACCGTCCTATATGCTTTCAATCCGTCGGGTAATCATGAATCCGCACGTCAGGATGCGGCGCGACGCGTCTTTTTTGAACGCCTCGTTGAAAAACACCAACTTCCGACAACTGAAATGAAGAACTTTCATATCGTCCAGGCTGAGCGACGCGCACGATTGCGCCAGACCCGCCGTACCTTCAATGGTCAATTGACAGAAAGTGAGTGATCCCATGTACACCGAAAAACAACTCGAATTATTAGCATTATTAACACAAAATGGTCCGATGGACGTGGACTTGCTTGCGCAAATGCTCGACTGGGAAGCGGCAGAAGTAGCAGCTTCCATAGAGACATTCAAACGCGACGGTGTCCTACTTGGTTACACCGCTGTCATCGACTGGCAAAAGATTCATGCCCACCATGGTGTGACAGCTTTCATCGATGTCAAAGTCACACCGAAACGCGGACGCGGTTTTGACGAGGTAGCGGAGCGGATTCATCGTTTCCCGGAAGTGACGTCCCTTTATCTGATGTCGGGCGCATATGACTTACAAGTCGTACTTGATGGCAAATCGCTACAAGAAGTCTCTCAATTCGTCTCGGAAAAATTATCGACGCTCGACTCCGTCATCTCGACGACGACTCATTTCCGCTTGAAGACCTACAAGCACGATGGTGTTCTCTTCAGTCAGGATGATGACGACAAACGATTGAAGGTGTCTCCATGAAGTCTCTATCTGAACGTGTCGAACAGCTAGCCCCATCCGGCATCCGTCGTTTCTTTGATTTAGCAGGATCGATGGAGGACGTCATCTCCCTTGGTGTCGGCGAACCTGATTTCGTCACGCCATGGAATGTTCGCGAAGCGAGCTTCGCAGCACTCGAGCAAGGCTATACAGCGTATAGTGCGAACGCCGGTTTACTCGAGTTACGTCAGGAAATCGCACTCTATATGCAAGAAAAGTTCGCCATCTCCTATTCGACGACGGAAGAAATCATCGTCACGACCGGAGCTTCAGAAGGACTCGACCTTGCGTTTCGTAGTTTGATCAATCCAGGAGATGAAGTCATCGTCGTTGAACCGGCGTTCGTCTCGTATGCCCCTTTAATTGAACTCGCTGGAGGCATTCCTGTCGCCGCTGCGTGTCATGCAGAAGATGGTTTTGCGATTCAACCGGAAACGATCGAGCAATTGCTAACGGACAAGACGAAAGCGATCATTTTCTGTTTCCCATCGAATCCGACGGGCTCGACGATGACACGCGATCAACTCGCCGATCTTGCACTACTCGTTCAAAAACATGATCTATACGTCATCAGTGACGAGATTTATGCCGAACTATCCTACGAAACGGAAGCAATCTGCTTTGCGACCCTTCCCGGAATGCGGGAGCGGACGATCATCATCAACGGTTTCTCGAAAGCCTTCGCGATGACAGGCTGGCGGCTCGGCTTCACTTGTGCACCACCTTCAATCACGCAATCGATGCTGAAGGTGCATCAATACGGGATGATGTGTGCCCCGACACTCGTTCAATTCGCGGGCATTGAAGCACTCCGTTCACGTCATAAGACGGTTCCTGACATGGTGACGAGTTATCGGCAACGCCGGAACTATTTCGTCAAGGCGTTAAACGATGCGGGTCTTCCGACACACTTACCCGGCGGTGCCTTCTATGCCTTCCCGTACATCGGTCATACTGGACTAACGAGTGAAGAGTTCGCGGAGCAATTGTTACTCGCTGAACGTGTCGCCGTCGTTCCAGGATCCGTCTTCGGAGCAAGTGGTGAGGGATATGTCCGAGCAAGTTACGCGAGTTCGATCGAACAACTCCAAGAAGCGATCGCACGGATTCAGCGCTTCATGAAAAAATGGCAGACTCAAGATGAGGCAACATCGTCTCATTCACATTAAAAAATGATCCGCCTTGCTCCGAAAAGCAGGCGGATCATTTTTTAATCGATATAGAGAACAAGGAACATCCGATGGTCGTCTTCCGCATGATACGGTGAGATTGGACCAAGTTGTGGTGCAAAGACTTCCAACCGATACGGTGAATTCTTGAAGTCAAGCGGTGTCCGCTCTTTGATCAAGCGTCCCATTTCGTCCGCTAGTTCTTTCACTTCAACTAAACTGCGCGAGCGTTCCATCGGTGCCTCGAAGACGAATGCCTCGATTCCTTCAGTCGGCGCACATCGGATGAAACGTCGGAGTGACGGTAATGCTGCTTCCATGTTGTCCTCTATCGTTTGGTTCTCCTCGTACACAGGGGCTCCCCAGAGGCGCACCTCACTTCCTGTCGCACTCCGGAAATGATCAATCGTCTCCTCCGTGATGGGATCACGCGTCAACGCGAAGCGTGTTTTATCCCGCTTCAGATTCTTCTCATTCGTCCGGTCGATTTCTGTCAGTAAATCAAGTTGAAGCGGTCGTGCTAGACGAAACAGTTCGCGTTGCAGACGTGCTAAGGAATGACCGATTGGAACAATCGTATCTTTCGCTTTCGGTGGCTTATCGCCTTCATATCCGTTCATGACACGTGCAACTTGCCCTGCCTCATGTACAAGTCGATAAAATGAACCGTCCTGATCGTCGTTTTCCGTACCGAGTGTCTCATGCTGTTTTGCAAGATTCGTCACGTATTGATTCGCAAGACAGGTTGAGATCATCAAGACGTCGACAAGTTCCGAACGCAGGACTTCTACATCATTTTGTTCTAGTGCTTCACCGACTTCTCCGACTTCCTCCGTCAGGCGTGCGAGACCAGATAACGGTCGAAAATAACCGCCGAGTGAGCGAATCGTCGCATCAACCTTTTGTTGCAGTGTCTTCATCTGTTCCATCTGTCTGACCCTCCACGGTTGCTTGGCGTACGCGCATTTCTGTCTCCTGTTTAACGTGTTGCGCAAACGCCTGATTTTTCTTCCATTCCCGGATTCCGACAGATGTCGCAGCAATCAATGCAGCAATTAGTCCGATTTCTCTTTTACGCATCGAGATCTCCTCCTTTTGAATGACTCGTAATCTACCTAAACATGATATGATGATATCAATAAATTATACATAATCCAGTAAGAGGTGTTGCTTGTGTCGACTGAACGTCTTTGGCAAATGGCCCGGTTCCTGACGGTGATCTTCGCCTTCTTAATTGGTGGATGGTTACTCATCCGCCTCTCGTCCATCTTGTATCCATTCGTCTTTGCGTTTCTACTTGCCCTTTTCAGCCGACCGCTCGTTGATTTCTTCCAAAAGCGGTTACGGATCAATCGCGGATGGGGTGCGTTGTTATCGATCATTTTGATCAGTGGCTTATTGGTTGGTTCGCTCGCCTTGATCATCATGCAGTTAATACGTGGTCTTGTGTTCGTCGCGAATCAATTACCGGCGCAAATCCAAGAATTGAGCCTGTATTTTCAAAAGCTGTACAACGAAAAACTGGCACCCATCTGGAACGATGCTTCTGAAGCCTTACGCTCACTGGAACCATCGCAACAAAATACGGTTCAAAACAGTATCCAATCGCTCGGTAGTTCACTTGCGAGTGCGATTGGCGAAGGATCAAAAAGTATCGCCATGATGTTGCAGACGATCCTTGCGACATTACCATCGATTGCATTGATTTTCGTCATCGTCTTACTTGCCTGGTTTTTCATCGCAAAAGATTGGCACCGGTACGAGATGCGATTGAAACGTTATGAGATGCTTCCCTGGTTCGCTCGTTTCGAGTCGGTCTTCCTGAGCTTACGGTCCGCCTTATTCGGCTATCTCAAAGCACAGCTCACCTTGATCACAATCACGTTCTTCATCGTCTTGATCGGTTTGTTCATCATTGGTGTCGAGCATCCGTTTGCAATTGCTTTTATTGCTGCCTTTTTTGATATTTTACCGTATCTCGGTACCGGTTCCGTCTTCCTGCCTTGGATCACCTACTCGATCATCACGGGCGATACGACACTTGCGATCGGACTCGGTATTCTCTACGCTCTCGTCATTCTTCAACGCAACATTATGGAACCGAAGATCGTCGGTGACAATATCGGGATTCAACCGATCACGGCATTGATCGCGCTGTTCGTCGGGATCAAATTCTTCGGTGTCTTCGGACTGATTCTCGGACCATTGATCGCTGTCATCTTAAAAGCACTCTACAACGCCCAGATTTTCCATTATATCTGGGACTTCGTCAAAGGATCACCCACACCATTTCGGTGAGGGTGATTTTTTTGGTACAGCCGCATGTAACGGATATCCTTCCGTATCCACTGGTCGACTCGCCGGCAAGTAATCACATGGAAAACGGGCACCTGTCGCAAGCAGACAAGCGTCGAGCCAATCATCGATCGCAACATGCGGCTGACGCTGTTCCCAAAGCGGAGGGCAATCAAAACGCTCGAGCAATTCAATCCGTTCCGCGACGCCTTCCATCGTCTTCTTTGAAAAGCGTGCCGGATGACCGGCGAGTCGCGCGAAACAGACTTCCGGATGTGCTTCGATCATCTCCGTTCGATATACGCTGCGGACTTCTCGGATTTTCGGTAATAGGTACCAGGCTTGTTTCGAAAGCCCGATCCCCGCATGTTGTTTGGCTAAATCATTTGCTTCCATATAGGTAGAAGCTGTCAGCGCACTAAGGAACGGTGCATTAAAGACACTGCTCGTCCGCCCAGGTCGTAGTTCCTGTCGCAATAACTGATCCGTTTCGCGTCGTCCTTCCGTTAAACCAATCGGCATGTCGATCCAAATCCGGTCAGCTCTAGGAATATTTGCAAGCGTCGGTTCGACCGATCCCGTGTAACGACCGTTTTCGTACACAACGACGACCCACCCCGCCTTTGCTGCATCAATCCCGATGACGTGCATTCGTCTTCTCCCGGAAAGAACGCAGTAGTGATAAGACGGTGAAGATGCCGATGAACGTCGCGAGACCGAGCGATAAGCGGTCGCGCGCATCCAAGTACCAGACGACGGCAAGAATCGTCAACAAGACACCGAGTAAATTCCAACGTCTCATTTTTCTTGCTCGACGAACCGGTACAGACTACGGACCATAACGCCCGTTGCTCCTTTAGGACCGATCTCGGACGCTTGATTCTGTTCCGACGTTCCTGCGATATCGAGATGTAACCATGGTGTATCACCGACGAATTCACCGACGAACGCACCACCGAAGATCATGTGTCCCATGCGTCCCGGTGAGTTGTTCAAGTCTGCGACTTCCGAACGGCGGACTTGTTTAATGAAGGCATCGACATACGGCATTTGCCAAATCATCTCATTCGTCTCTTTCGTCACCTGTTCAAACCGTTCGTAAAGTGACGCATCATTCGTCAACGCACCCGTGATCTCTGTTCCAAGCGCAACAAGGACACCACCTGTCAAAGTCGCAAGATCAATGATCGCTTTTGGCTGATACTCTTTGACGTACGTGACCGCATCTGCGAGGACAAGCCGTCCTTCCGCATCCGTGTTCAAGACCTCAATCGTTTTTCCTGCCATCGATGTGATGACGTCGTCCGGCTTGAAGGCATCCCCGGAAATCATGTTGTCTGTTGCTGGAATGACACCGATGACGTGAACATCTGGCTTCAGCTGACCGAGTGCTTCGAACAGACCGAGAACCGCTGCTGCTCCCCCCATGTCGCCTTTCATTCCGACGATTCCGTCTTTCGGTTTGATGGAATAACCACCTGTATCGAATGTGACGCCTTTTCCGACGACCGCGATTGGTGCTTCTGCTGAACCTTTATATTCAAGGACGATCAATTTCGGTGGAATGACGGATCCTTGGTTGACCGCAAGCAAGGCGCCCATCCCGAGTGCTTCCATCTCTTCCTTATCGATGATCCGGAGATCATGCCCATGACGCTCCGCGATGAAACGGGCTTCGTCCGCAAGTGCTGGCGCTGTCAAGAGATTCCCTGGCATCGTTACGAGACGACGCGCTAAGTTCGTCGCTTCAGCCAAGACTGTCCCGCGGCGTACTGCTTCTTCCTCTTCAGGTAAGACCGTCAGTTGTAACGTATATGCTTTAGAAGGCGACGTCTTATAATGCTTGACCTCATATGTAGCGAGGGTAAATGTCTCGGCAATCAGTTCGACCGGTTGTCCTGGGAATGTCGTCGCATCAACTGTGACATGTTCTAAGCGACGTGCTTTAACATGTTGTGCTGCTTTTCCGAGTAAGCGACGCAAATCATCTTGCGAAAGCTGATCGACTTTCCCGAGGCCGACGAACAAGACACGTGCCACGTCTCCCGATAATGTCGGCAACAGTCGGAGTTCTCCGCGTTTCGTTGAGATATCACCTTGACGGACCCACTCTTCTAATTTGTCACCATACAGTGCCTGTAACCGTTCATCGAGCGGTTGATTTCCTGAAATCCCGACAACGAGTACATCTACGGATTGATTCGTTTGCATATAAAACTCCCCCTTTGACTAGTATCTATTAGTATGAAGTGTTTTCAGTCATTTTCCAACTGATAGCCTCTCGACCGACCGCAAACGCTTTCAATACTTCTGTTCGACAATTTGTCGAAATGCTTGGTTTCAAACAATTGTTGCCCGTTTCACAATATGATAGGATTAAACGGGTGAAATGTTGAGACACTTCAAGAAACGATGCGTTTGCTGTTCCGAGAAATGTCTACGTTTTCATTCAAGGGAGAGTGCGCAGAAGGCTCGTTAAGAGAGAGGCGTTTATGGGTATCTATAGATAGCTAAGAAACGAAGTCATCGCGTTAAAAAAACTTACTGAAAAGAGGGTAATGCACATGGCACAACATATCAAGGGAATTGGCGCTTCTGCAGGGATCGCGATTGCAAAGGCATTCGTGATGGAAACACCGGTCTTTGAGATTCCATCGCACAAAATCGAGGATGCAGCTGCGGAAAAAGAACGTTTCCAAGCAGCGATCGCAAAATCGAAGACGGAACTCGAAGTCATTCGTGAAAATACCTTACAAGAATTAGGTCCAGATAAAGCGGAGATCTTCTCGGCTCACCTTCTCATCTTAGAAGATCCGGAAATCGTCAGTCAGGTGAACGCAAAAATCGAGGATGAGCAAGCAAATGCTGCAAAAGCACTCGATGAAGTCGCAAACATGATGGTCATGATTTTCGAATCAATGGATAACGAATACATGCGCGAACGTGCAGCAGACGTTCGTGATGTCACGAAACGGACGATGGCTCACCTTCTCGGTATCACGTTCGTCACTCCAGCTCAAATCAACGAAGAAGTCATCATCATCGCAGAAGACTTGACTCCTTCAGATACAGCTCAATTGAACCGTAAATATGCTAAAGGTTTCGCAACGAACATTGGTGGCCGGACATCGCACTCTGCCATCATGTCACGTTCACTCGAAATCCCAGCAGTCGTCGGAACAAAAGTTGTTTTAACGGACGTTAAACACGGCGACCTTCTCATCCTTGATGGTGCTGAAGGTGACGTCATCGTCAACCCAAGCGAAGAGCAAGTAGCTGAGTATGAAGCAAAACGCGCAGCATACATCGCACAAAAAGAAGAGTGGAAAAAACTCAAGAACAAAAAAACAATGACGGCTGACGGTCATCACGTCGAGCTCGCTGCAAACATCGGTACACCAAACGATGTCAAAGGCGTTCTTGAGAACGGTGCAGAAGCAGTCGGTCTCTACCGTACGGAATTCCTCTACATGGATGCAGAGACATTCCCAACGGAAGACGAGCAGTTCACAGCTTACAAAACAGTTCTCGAATCAATGGGCGATAAAAAAGTCGTCATCCGGACACTCGATATCGGTGGCGATAAAGAATTGTCGTACCTTGATCTCCCACACGAGATGAACCCGTTCCTCGGTTACCGTGCGATCCGTCTCTGTCTCGATCAAACAGACTTGTTCCGTACGCAATTACGCGCACTTCTTCGTGCGAGCGCATACGGTAAACTTGCTGTCATGTTCCCGATGATCGCAACGATCGAAGAGTTCCGTGCTGCAAAAGCACTTCTCCTTGAAGAAAAAGCAAACCTCCAAGCTGAAGGCGTCACTGTATCGGAAGACATCGAAGTCGGTATGATGGTCGAAATCCCAGCAACAGCGGTCATGGCTCGTCAGTTCGCAAAAGAAGTCGATTTCTTCTCAGTCGGAACGAACGATTTGATTCAATACACGATGGCAGCAGACCGGATGAACGAAAAAGTATCATACCTGTACCAACCGTTCAACCCAGCGATCTTGAACCTTTTGAACAACGTCATCACTGAAGCACACAAAGCAGGCAAATGGGTCGGCATGTGTGGTGAGATGGCAGGAGAAGAATTGGCACTCCCGATCCTTCTTGGTCTTGGTCTTGATGAGTTCTCGATGTCAGCATCATCTGTCCTTCGCGCACGCAGCTTGATGACACGCCTCAACAAATCAGAGTGTGAAGCAATCGTCGAGCAAGTACTCGATATGGATACGGCAGAAGAAGTCGTTGACTTCCTCAGCACGACATTCGACATCAAAAAATAAGTTTTGTCAGACGAATCTGGAGTAATCCAGGTTCGTCTTTTTTTGTCCTGTTAAACAAAAAAACAACGCCTCTTTCTAATAAGAAAGAAGACGTTGTTAAAACGGTGGTTATTGAGCTTGTTTCTTCTTCGCTGGCGTTGCTTGTTCCGATAAAATCGGACGCTCGTTCCCCATCAAGAAGATAAAGATGACACCAAGCACTGCTGGAATCAGTGCCCAGAAATAGACGGTTGAGATCGATTCTGCAAGCGACGTCTTGATTGCTGTCGCGACTTCTGGTGGCATCTTCGCAAACGCATCAGCCGTTGGGAACTGTCCACCCGACGGCACTCCGCCTTGAGGTAACCGATCGGAGACAGCCGATGTGAACGTCCGCGATTGGATGATTCCGAGGACTGTGACACCAAGCGTCATCCCGATTGTCCGGAATGTCGAGCCCATCGAGGTCGCTGCGCCACGACGTTGCATCTCGATGCCATTGATACTCGCTAGATTCAACAGAGAGAAACTGAATCCAACACCGAAGCCGAGAATGATCATATAAATCGTTACCGCTGTCCGCGATGTCTCAAGCGTCATCGTACTGAGGAGATAGACACCGAGTAAGAAAAAGACAGCCGAGACGATCATGATGTTGCGGAAACCGAACTTATTCGGCAATTGCCCGCCGAGCTGTGCCGAGACGACTGATGCAATCAGCATCGGCATCAGGATTAGACCAGAATTCGTCGCACTGCCACCAAAGACACCTTGCACGAAGATTGGAATGAATACACTGGCCGAGATAAAGACGAATCCGTAAAAGAACGCCACGCCTTGTGTTGCCGCAAATAAGCGACGGCGGAATAGACTGAACGTAATAACGGGATCCGCGGCCCGGCGTTCTGCGAACGCAAAAGCAACGAACGCGACAAGTGCTGCTCCGAACAGACCAAGAATTTGTGGCGAAGACCACGCATACTCTTTTCCACCCATTTCGAGCGCGAGTAAGAATAATACCAATCCGGCGACAAGCGTAAAGGCACCGACGTAGTCGATTTTCTGTGTCCGGTGCACCGGTGATTCCTGATAGAAGACCGTTACGAGACCAAGTGCAATCAAGCCGAGTGGGATATTGATATAGAATACCCAGCGCCAGTCGAGGGAATCCGTCAATACGGCACCAAGCAACGGTCCGAAGATACTAGAGATTCCGAAGACCGCACCGAACAAGCCACTGACCTTCCCCCGTTTTTCCGGTGGGAAGATATCAAAGATGATCGTAAAAGCAATCGGCATCAACGCCCCTCCACCGAGCCCTTGCAAGGCACGATACGCAGACAATTCAATGATAGAATCCGCCATCCCACACAAGATACTCCCTACCATGAAGAGAAGCATCCCAAAGAGGAAGAAGCGTTTTCTTCCATACATATCACTCAGTTTACCGAAGATCGGCATTCCGGCAACGGTTGCAATCATGTAAGCAGATGTGACCCATGCGTACTGATCAAAACCATTCAGTTCGCTGACGATCGTTGGCATCGCTGTCGCAACGATCGTGTTATCCATTGCTGCGACTAAAATCCCAATCAATAATCCGATGACGACAGGTGTCGTATTCGTTTTTGTTGTAGTCGAAGACATCGACTCACCTCATTTCTAAAAAAATTAGCTAACTCTTATAATAGCTAACTCATTGTATCATCATATGTGCAAAATCTCATTATCAAATGTGCTCTACGATCGTTTCACACAAAAAAGACGGATCGCCTATGACGATCCGTCGCTTTTCTTCTTTACTCTACACGATACGAAATTGCTTCTCCGGCTTCGACCGTCCGTCCGACATCAACATCAACTTTTCGATCCCCACTATTCGTGACGATGATTGGTGTCAGTAATGATGGTACGAGTGATCGTACTTGTTCAAGATCCACATTGAGGAGTGGTGTCCCCGGTTCGACACGATCGCCGGCTTTCGCCAACGCCTCGAACCCTTTTCCTTCGAGTGACACCGTATCAATACCGATGTGAATCAAGATTTCATCTCCATTATCCGCAAGAATACCGATCGCGTGTTTCGTCGGGAAGAACGTCGTGATCTCACCAGAGACTGGAGAGACGACATATCCTTCCGTTGGTTCGATTGCATATCCGTCACCCATCATGCGACCGGAGAACACTTGGTCCGGTACATCATCGAGAGAACGAATGATACCGCTTAATGGTGCGACATATCCATCTTCAGGCACGTAAGCCCCACCACGATCCCCAGCGAGTGGACCGGCATCTGCTGTACCAGCTCCAGAAGTCCGTGCTTCGTCTCCCGTTGGTACTTGTGGAATTGGATCGGCTTCTGGTGTCTCTTTCGGTTTATAATTTGGATCTTTCATGATATCTGCCATTTCGGTCTTGATTCCATCGGATTTCGGTCCAAAGATGGCCTGGACGTTATCTCCGACTTCAAGAACACCGGCAGCACCGAGCTCTTTCAAACGATCCTTGTTGACACCTGATTTATCATTAACCGTAATCCGTAAACGCGTGATACAAGCATCTAAATGTTTAATGTTTGATGGACCACCGAATGCTTGTAGAATTTCATACGGTAGATCGCCTGCTTTTGCCGTTGAGGTAGCGGCACCCTCTTTAATCGCTTCGCGTCCTGGAATCTTCAAATCAAACTTCGTAATGACGAAGCGGAATCCGAAGTAATAGATGACGGCGAAGACAAGACCGACTGGAATGACGAGCCACCACGAGGTTCGGTTCGGTAGAATCCCGAATAACGTGTAGTCAATCAATCCACCGGAGAACGTCATCCCGATCTTGACGTTCAGTAGATCCATGATCATGAATGAAAGACCTGCAAAGACAGCGTGAACGGCAAACAAGAGTGGTGCGACGAATACGAAGGAGAACTCGACTGGCTCCGTGATACCAGTCAGGAAAGAAGTCAACGCCGCTGAGAAGTAGAGACCTTCGACGGCTTTACGACGATCTTTTGCGACCGTATGGTACATCGCAAGACAGGCTGCTGGCAGACCGAACATCATGAATGGGTATTTCCCGGTCATATATGTCCCTGCCGTGAATGGTACACCGTCCTTCAACTGTGCAAAGAAGATCCGCTGATCCCCATTAATGATCGTTCCTGCTTTATCCGTATATTCCCCGAACTGGAACCAGAAGCTTGAGTACCAGATATGGTGAAGACCAAACGGAATCAACGAACGTTCGACGAGTCCAAAGATAAAGGCAGACAACGGTTCGTTCGCTTCGATAATTGTTTTCGAGAATGTGTTGATTCCACTGCCGATCGGTGGCCAAATATACGATAAGGCAAACCCGGCGACAAGACTGAATAAGGCAGTTGCAATTGGAACAAAACGTTTCCCTGCGAAGAATCCGAGGAAATCAGGCAGTTTGATTTTAAAGAATTTATTATAACTGTACGCTGCTATCAAACCGGCAATGATCCCTCCGAATACCCCCATTTGCAAGGTCGGTATCCCGAGGACCGTCGCATACGACAAGTCACTCGCCTTCTGTGCTTCCGTGATTTTTTCTGGTGTGATCTGTAAGAACGAACTGATGACCTTGTTCATGATCAAGAAACCGACGATCGCTGCTAGACCGGCAACTCCTTCCCCATTCGCAAGACCAATCGCGACCCCGACGGCAAACAGTAATCCGAGGTTCGCAAAGATGATATCACCCGCATCCTGCATGACTCGCCAGATGACGACTAGCGAATCGTTCTCGAGGAACGGTAAATATTGCGTCAAGTTCGGGTTTTGAAACGCTGTCCCGAACGCGAGCAATAACCCCGCTGCCGGTAAAATCGCTACCGGTAACATCAGGGCCTTACCGATCCGCTGTAAGACACCAAACACGTTTTTCCACATGCGTATATTCCCTCCTTTTTTTAAACAAACTACTTAATTCATACCCTAAAATATTCTAGCGCAAAACGATTCTAAAAGATTTTTCCAAAAAAAATGAGCCCTTCCGCAGAAGGACTCACTTTAAAAACATCAGACTGTTTTTTCTTGTTTACGTGATGCGATGACGGCTTGAATTTCAGACTTGATGTTGTCTGATTTCGGTCCGTAGATCGCTTGAACGTTGTTACCAACTTCAAGGACACCAGCAGCACCTAATTTTTTCAACTCATCTTTGTTGACTTTCGATTTGTCGAGAACTTCGACACGAAGACGTGTGATACATGCATCCAAGTGTTTGATGTTCGACTCTGAACCGAGTGCATCAAGGATACCTTCAGCGAGTTCAGAACCTTGAGCAGATGAAGTCTCTTGCGCTGCATCTTCACGACCTGGAGTTTTCAGGTTGAACTTGCGGATTGCGAAACGGAATCCAACATAGTAGATGACAGAGAGTGCAAGACCGACGACGATGACGAGCCACCACTGCGTGCGTCCTGGAAGAACACCGAAGAGAAGGAAGTCAATCAAACCACCAGAGAATGTCATACCGATCTTAACGTTCAACAATTGCATCGTCATGAACGAGAGACCTGCGAAGACTGCGTGAACTGCGAACAAGATTGGAGCAACGAACAAGAACGCGAATTCGATTGGCTCTGTGATACCTGTCAAGAATGCTGTAAGTGCTGCTGATCCAAGAAGACCACCAACGACTGCGCGGCGCTCAGGACGAGCTTCGTGGTACATAGCAAGAGCTGCCGCTGGAAGACCGAACATCATGAACGGGAATTTACCAGTCATGAACGTACCAGCAGTCAATTCAACGTTATCTTTCAATTGAGCGAAGAAGATCGCTTGGTCACCACGAACGACATCACCTGCTGCATTCGTGTACGAACCGAATTCGAACCAGAATGGTGCATAGAAGATGTGGTGAAGACCGAATGGAATCAACGAACGTTCGATGAGACCGAAGACGAATGCTGCGAGTGTTGGGTTTTTCTCCATCATGAAGTGGGAGAATGTGTTCAATCCGTCCTGAGCGAACGGCCAAACGAATACAAGTACAAGACCTGCGAACAATGAAACGACAGCAGTAACGATTGGAACGAAACGTTTACCAGCAAAGAATCCGAGGAACTGTGGCAATTCGAGATTATGGTACTTCCCATACGCCCAAGCTGCGATCAGACCGATGATGATACCACCGAATACCCCAGTTTGAAGTGTTGGGATACCGAGTACGTTTGCATACCCTTGACCGTTAGCAACCATTTCTGGTGTAACGCCGAGCCAAACGCTCATTGTTTTGTTCATGATCAAGAATCCGACGATTGCCGCAAGTCCGGCTGCGCCGTCCCCTGCAAGACCAATCGCGACACCGACCGCGAATAAGAGTGCTAAGTTACCGAAGATGATATCCCCGGCTGCTTCCATCAATTTTGCAACCTTGATGATTGCATCATTTTTCAAGAACTCGAGTTTTGACGTCAAGTTCGGATTTTGCATCGCGTTACCGAATCCGAGTAGGATACCGGCAGCTGGCAAAATCGCTACAGGAAGCATCAACGCTTTACCGACACGTTGAAGAACAGCAAAAATCTGTTTGAACATGTGTGTTTCCTCCTTTTCCTGTTAAGAGCGAAGTATGATGAATAATGCCAATGATTGAGACGAAAAAAGTCAGACATCTGACCGTTTTTTTTACAGAAAAAAATCAGGCACGAGCGGATTGTAGACAATAGACTTATCCCGTTGAATAACGGAAATAAAGCTTCTTGCCCGACATCCCACTCATGCCTGATCGTATCAGTAACACGTAGTCCGTGCGGTCATTTACCTGAATCGTACTGCACTAAGCGTTGCAGATGCATCGTAAGATACGTCGCCTCACCGCGCGGTACCGCTTTCTTCAACTGACGTTCCATGATGGACATCAGCTCCCAAGCAGTATCATAGCATAGCGGATATTCTTCACGCAATAGCTTTTCTACTTTTTCTGGAGCCTCTAGATACTCCCCATTGGAAACCCTTTCAATCGCTGAACGAAGGTGCCGAATCAGACGCTTGTAATCAAGCGATTTTCGGTCGATTTTAATCTCCAGTCGCTGCTCGATATGACTAGCGATTAAACCGACGAGCTGATGATGGCGGTTGACTTCGAGTACGTCTTTGAAGTTCGTCGCTGAATGAATATGAAGTGCGATGAATCCTGTCTCCGCTGGAGGCAAGTAAAAATTCATCTCAGCACTGATGAACTCGACGATTTCTTCTGCAAGCGCGTACTCTTCTGGATACAGGGCTTCCGTTTCGGCAAGAAACGGATTCGTGACTTCCATTCCTTGTTCTAGTCGCTTGAACGTAAACGTCAAATGATCCGTCAATCCGATATGGATATGTTCGTCGACCTTTTTTCCGAAGCGTGTCTCAATCATCGAGACGATCTCATTCATCAGCGCGATGAAATTTTCATCGAGGTGACCGACGAGCGCCTTATATTGATCCTGTTCTTCTTTATCCTTCAACGTGTAGACTTTTTCCAACTTGTCGAGATCTGTCAGTTGATCGCCTGGCTTCCGACCGAAGCCAATCCCTTTTGCGAGGATAATGACTTCCTGATTCGCACCAGTCGAACAAATGACGACATTATTATTCAATACCTTGATAACGTGGTACATTTGTTTATCCATTCGCTCTCAACCCAATCTGCTCTTACACATTTATTTAAAGACATTGTTTTTATTATAACGGTTTTTCAGACACGAAAAAAGCCTACTTACTCAAGTAGACTTTAAAACATTTGGTAACCGCTCTTACGCAAGAAGCGAATCGATAGACCGGCGATGATGATTCCGGCAAGACCAGCCGCGAACATCGTGATATCCGCTGTCTGTAGACCAGCAATCCGGTCCCCAAGATTCGGAATCGCTTCACGAGCATTCGTGAAGTATTCGAGCGTCGATTGGTTGTCGATCATCATGATGATGATGACCGGATAGAGTACGAGCATCACCCATGTACTCCGCAACAACATGTTTAAGATGAATCCGATACTGAAGAACATGACGAGATAAAGCACACTCCCGATCACGGCTTGAATGATATGCATACTGTTCCCCCTTTGAATCTCTTCTAGTATAACCGACAAAAAAGGCAAATGCACGAGTGTACATTTGCCTAAAACGTGAACTTAGAACTTCCCTTTTTTGATCGCAAGACCAAGTTTTTTCAGTTCGAAGAAGTGTTTGTTGTCGATGACTTTTTTCATGAACGATGCGTTACGGCCGTAGATCTTCTTACCGAAGACCATGCCGATACCGTCTTTATGACCAAGTGAAGCGACCGTTCCTTTGTTCTCGTACGTGAACGTCGATGTTTGACGACCAGCGATGAGTGCTGCGATGTTCTCAGCGACTTTGTGTGCTTGTTGTGTCGCGATTTGTGCAGTTGGTGGGTACGGACGGTTCGAACTTGGATCCATGACTGCTGAACAGTCACCGATCATGAAGACGTTGTCGTGTCCTGGAACACGGAGATCTTCTTCGACGACGACACGGTTACGCATTGCTTCGAAACCAGATGCTGCAACGACAGGGTTACCGCTGACGCCACCTGTCCAGATGATCGTGTTCGCTTCGATTGTTTCAGTTGTGTCGCCTTGAAGCGGACCGAATGTGACACTTCCTGGTCCACATTCCTTGATGCCGTTACCGAGTTTGAACTCGATACCTTGACGCTCGAGCCATTTGTGTGCGTAGTTGACGAGATCTGCATCGAATCCTGGAAGGACTGTCGGTGCTGCCTCGATGTTGACGACACGAACGAGTTCGCGTGGGATATCATATTGTTTGCACAGTTCTGGAATACGGTTGACGAGTTCACCCATGAACTCGATTCCTGTGAATCCAGCACCACCAACAACGATCGTCAAGAGTGAACGATCTTGTGATCCTGTTGTTTTGTACTGTGCGAATGAGTAATCGATATGTTCCTTGATTTTACGGACGCTGTTCAACGAGCTGATTGTCAGCGCGTGTTCCTTCAATCCTTTGATACCGAATGTTTCAGGAACGCCACCGAGAGCAACGACAACGTAATCATAAGGGACTGTTCCGCCATCTTGTAAGAGAACCGTTTTAGCAGCCGTATCGACTTTCTCAACGATACCTTTGACGAGTTTGACGCGTGACGGGTTGATGACATCATTGATGTAGATGCGCGCTTGCTCCGCAGACATCGTACCTGCAGCTGGTTCGTGCAACCAAGTTGTTTGGTAATGATAGTCGTGTTTGTTGATCAGCGTGATGTTCGCTTGATCGACGCCTAGTTTCTTTTGAAGGTTGACTGCTGTGATCAATCCACCGTAGCCCGCTCCAAGAATAACAATGTTAGGTGTGTTCATGTTCTGATACTCCTTACGAATCGTAGTTTTGTTGTGATTTTCTTCACATTCAATTACAGACGAATGCTCAAAAATTTTGTTCAAATAATGTTCACATGTCTATAAGCCTATTGAAACACTTTTTAGGAATGATTGCAAAAGAAAAATGTCATTTCCCTTAAAAAAATGTGAGATGTCCCGCACTTGCACCCTAACCCCCTACTTCCTATATAATAGACCTATCCAACGCTAGGAGGGAATCAGATGCACCAACCATATGATGTCACGATCATCGGCGGCGGTCCGGTCGGACTGTTCACCGCGTTTTATTCAGGGATGCGCCAGATGAAGACGAAGGTCATCGAGAGTCTACCTCAATTAGGTGGTCAACTCGCTACACTTTATCCTGAAAAATATATATACGATATCGCCGGTTTTCCGAAAGTAAAAGCGCAGGAACTGGTCGATCGATTGCTTGAACAAGCAAATGAATTCGATCCGACGTACGTGCTCGGTGAGACCGTCATCGCTTACGAACGTATGGATGACGGAATCATCCGCCTCGTCACGAACAAAGGCGAGCATTATACGAAGACCGTCATCTTGACGGCAGGAAACGGCTCGTTCGCTGCACGTCCACTCGGCGTCGCGGACGCAGAACGCTTCGAAGAGACGAACTTACACTATTTCGTCAACGACATGGAGCGTTTTAAGGATCGCCAAGTCGTCTTGCTTGGTGGCGGCGATTCAGCAGTCGACTGGTCATTGATGCTTGAACCGATCGCAAAATCCGTCACGCTCGTCCACCGCCGCGATAAGTTCCGTGCCCATGAACATTCGGTCGAACTGTTACACGATTCGTCCGTCAACGTCATGACACCATATACACTTGAATCGGTCACAGGTGAGACGCACATCGAGACGCTGACGTTCAAACATGCTGAAAGCGGCGAAGTCGTTGTCGTTGCTGCTGACGATGTCGTCTGTAACTTCGGTTTCGTCTCGTCACTCGGACCGCTTAAAGAATGGGAAGTTGAATTCGAACGCAATTCGATTCGCGTCAACTCGAAGATGGAGACAGCGATTCCAGGTGTCTTCGCTTGTGGTGATATTGCGACTTACGAAGGACGCGTTAAACTGATCGCAACAGGATTCGGTGAAGCACCGATCGCCGTTAACCAAGCGAAGCTTCTCGTTGATCCATCTGCTCGTCACCCGCAACACTCGACGAGTCTGTTTGAAAAAGTAACGAATCATTCTTGAGATATATGTGAATGACTGTAAATGATGAGAGGTCGGATTCCGGATGACATACCGGAGCCCGACCTCTCATTTTCATGGAATCACACTTAAGATGTTGAAAACGTCCGATTTCATACGGATGATCTTTTAACAGGTATCCGATAAATCCGTTGTACGAGTTCGACTCCACCACGCTCAATCGTCGATTCTTCGAAGACCTGACCACCAAATCGTTCGTAAAACCGACACGCAGAATTATCTCGCAAGACAGAAACCTGCATCGTCTCATACTCCGCTAAATCATCAGCAATCTGGTGAAACAACGCTTTCCCGAATCCCTGCCCTTGAGACGCTTGTAAGACATAAATCGCATAGAGCTCCCCTTCACGCGCATCACTTCGATTCGGTCCGCCTTGCGCAAATCCGACGATTTCGTCTTCTGATTCCACAACATACACGCGCTCATCGACTAACGTCTGCTCCCATTGTTTCGTCCGTTTCGCATGCGACAACTGTGCTAAATACGGAGCCGGGATGATCCCTTGATACGTCTCGCGCCAGGCATCGATATGAACGCGCGCGATGGCTGACGCATCTTCAAGACGCGCTTTACGAATATTCATAACGCAATGATGAAGCGACGTGTTTCGCGTCCATTACGAACAGTCGGCTCGATTTCTCGTCCGCCGTTCGCTAAGATGACACGACGTGATGCTAGATTATCAACGCCACACGTCAGTAGCACTTGATCCAGTCCACGTTGTCGTGCTTCTTCAAGCGCCAATCGAAGACCAGTCGTCGCATACCCTTTCTGACGCTCAGATGGTCGGATCCCGTATCCGATATGTCCGCCGTATAACTTCAAGTTCTCCGTCAAATCATGCCGGAAGTTCAGCGCACCGACGATTCGTTGCCCGTCGACCATCCAGTACGTCGAATGGGTGACAAGACCCGGTCTGACCGTCGTCTCCATCTCCTTGAGTTCCGCAAAATAAGCGCCGAGCGGTTCATATGTGTCTCCGACTGCTTCCGGCACAATCGTTTCGCCCGACTCTCGCCAGTCTTCTAAAAAGGCGCGGTACTCTGTCTCCCACGCAAGAGTTGGTTTCATTAACTGCATCATTGGTGATTGCGCACCTCCTCTTCAATCAAACGATCGAGCCAGTCATCGACATGTTGGAACAGATAGCCCGCTTGTTTCGCAGCTGTTGTATCCATATAGAAATCGCGTTCTGGCGCAAGCGGTGATTCATCCTCTCCTTTTGCGACGAGTTGACTTGTCGTTCCCGCAACGCGGTCGATTTTATCCAATAGGTCTTGAATCGATAAGACACCGTCACTTGCAGCATTGATCGGTCCCGTCAGTTCCGAGCGACCACACCACTCAAGAAAGGCAGCGGCTTCGTAACTTGAGATATAACCCATCTTTGCGTATGTGTTTTCAGCAACGATCGGACGGCTGCCAAGCGCCCGCTTGATATGAAAGACAAGTCGCTCCGTATAGTCATCGGGTCCGAGAACAACCGGGAAACGGACGGCAACGACTGGGAATGTCGCCCGTTGGAAGAAATAACTCTCCGCTTGGCGTTTCCCTTCGCCATATCCATGTTCCTTCTCAAGGTCATATTTCCCGGGAAACGGATTGTAGGCACGCTCGGTGATATTCGCACCACCGTCTTCATAGACAGACATCGTCGAAGTCAACACGTAGCGTCCGACTTTTCCTTCAAACGCGTCGACCGCGAGCTTTGCTTGATACGGCGTGAAACAGATATTGTCATAAATGACATCCCAGTGCTGTTGGCTCAAGTCCTTCATCGTACTACTCGACGTCCGATCCCCTTTAAAGAATGTCAAGCCCTTTGCGACCGGTGGAGTATGCTCACCGCGTGTGACGATCGTCACATCATCCCCCGAATCGGCTAACCGAATCGCTAAGCGTCGTCCGAAATAGCGTGTTCCCCCGAAGATCAATACTTTTCTCATCTTGAAGCCCTCCCTTTTCGTAGTAGCATTCACTCTCTTAATATTTCGAGTCAATGGAACAGGTCTCCTGTAGAAGGCAATAAAAAAATCGTGGACATCGTCCACGATTGGATTCATTAACAGCCACCCGGTGTCCCGGCATTCGTTGCCGTCCGGAACGATGTCCCGCAACCGCATGTTGCGATAGCATTCGGATTCGTGATCGTAAATCCGCCGCCGAGCATCGACTGCTTATAATCGATTTCCAGTCCTTTGACGACCGGATAATCTTTTTCGTCCACGATGACGGTCACGCCGTGCTGTTCGAAAACGAGATCCGTTTCTTTCTGTTGATCGAATCCCATTCCGTACGACAGACCACTACATCCACCACCTTGGACGAGCATCCGAAGATTCCGTTCATCTGCTGGTGCCTGCGCCATCATGTCCTGGACTTGTAACGCTGCTGCCTCCGTTAAATGGATCATGTCATCACCTTCCTTTTCTTTAGTATACGCAACTTTTGGGCGAATCGAAACCTAGTTGCTTGAAACTATCTTGAATTCGTTGTATAAATGGTATGTACAATAAAATAATCGTTCCATCTTCAGGGCAGGGTGAAATTCCCGACCGGCGGTAAACAACTCTTCTTGAGTTGAAGCCCGCGAGCGAATAGGGCGCTATTTGCTGATTCTGTGTAATTCAGGAGCCGACAGTATAGTCTGGATGGGAGAAGATGGCGGCATGAGTTTGAATTTGATCGATTTTTGCAACAATCGATTAGGTTTATTTAATGCGGACTTCTCCCCTGTTGATCTCATCAATAGGGGTTTCTTTATGGTCGCAGTCATGCCAATACTTCATCGAGAGGAACGAGCAAAAGGAGACAATACTCGTATGAAACGCACACAAAAAATGGTCACTCTGTCAATGTTAGGTTCAATCTCGTTTGTTCTTATGCTAATCAATTTTCCACTACCGTTCTTACCGAACTATCTGAAGATCGACTTCAGTGATGTTCCTGCTCTCGTCGCAGCGATCATGTTCTCACCGGTTGCGGGCGTCATCGTCGAAGCATTGAAGAACGTGTTGTACTATATCTTCCGCGGAAGTGGTGTTCCGGTCGGAGAATTCGCGAACTTTGCTGCAGGCGTCGCATTCGTACTTCCCGTCAGCTGGTTCTACCACAAAAAGAAATCAACACAAGGTCTCGCAACTGGTCTCGTCGCTGGTACGATCACGATGGCACTTGGTCTTGCGATCCTCAACTATATCTTGATCCTGCCAGCGTATGCATGGTTCCTCGGTATGGACTACATGGCGGATCCAGCTGTCAAATGGACAGCGATCACAGCCGGTATCTTACCGTTTAACGTTATCAAGGCGTTGTTCATCTCGGCACTCTTCATTCCACTGTTCTTGAAACTAAGACCATGGATGATGCGCCGTCAACAATCTGCCTGATCCGAAAAGCTGCGCCCGCTGACGGACACGAATCCCCTCGTTCAGATGAACGAGGGGATTTTTTGGCTGTCTTTGTTTACAGCTCGTTCTCTTCAATTTTCAGGTAAATCTTCTCGAGCAACTCTTCCGGTGTTTCGCCTACGACGGTCTCACCATCGACGAGACAAAAATGATCGAGCGAACAAATGCCACAATAGCCGAGGCAACCGTATTCGACAACATCGACATTCGGGTCACGTTCGAGTTGCTCCATGACGACCTGTGTACCAGCCGCTAAATTACTGATACAAAATTCAATAATCGGATTCACTTTTTTTCCTCCTTCAAGCAGGAAACGACCTGCCTCATGTCGTATTATACAAGGTCAGACTGATTTAGGGGAACTAAGGGGGATTTTACGTTATGAAGCAATTGGTCGTACTCGGCGGAGGATATGGTGGAATGCGGATTTGTGAGCGGTTCAAGGACGAGGAAGTTGCCGTCACGCTCGTCGATCGTCTGCCATACCACGCACTCAAAACGGAATATTACGCACTCGCAGCAGGTACATTATCAGATCGGGATGTCCGGATTGAATTTCCGGAGGGGAAACATCTTACTTATAAATATGGACATGTCATCAAAATCTCACCGGAGACGAATACGGTCCACCTGCAGGACGGATCAGAATTATTTTATGATGACTTGATCATCGCTCTCGGTTGTGAGGATAAATACCACAACATTCCGGGTGCTCAAGAGTTTACATACAGCATCCAGACACTTGAAGAATCAAGGAAGACACAGCAAGCGATCTATGGCCTGTCACCGGGATCCGTCGTCTCGATCGTCGGTGCCGGTCTATCCGGTGTCGAACTTGCCAGTGAACTGCATGAGAGCCGGAAAGATTTGACGATTCGTTTGTTCGACCGTGGACCATCCGTCTTGTCGTTCTTATCGGACAAAGTCTCGTCTTACGTTCAGGAATGGTTCGAAGAACATGACGTAGAGGTTATCAATAATTCGAACGTCACGCTCGTCACGGCGGACGACGTGCGAAATGGCGACGATACGTATCCATCCGACTTAACGATTTGGACGGCAGGTACGCAGCCGGTCAAAGTCGTTCGTGATCTCGGCTTTGCTGCAGACAGTGGTGGTCGAATCAAATTGACGGCACATCATCATGTACCGGAATACGATAACGTCTTCGTCATCGGCGATTGTGCCAGCTTGCCGTATGCACCAAGTGGTCAACTTGCAGAACATCAAGCAGAACAAGTCGTTGACGTCTTGCAAGCGAAATGGCAAGGGAAAAAGCTACCGAAGCTGCCAGAAATCAAACTGCGTGGAATGCTCGGCTCCCTCGGAAAATCAGATGGTTTTGGGATCGTCATGGGCAAACAAGCACTGACAGGGAAAGTTCCACGTCTTTTGAAGTCCGGTGTCTTATGGAAACACAAAAAGATTAAATGAGCAAAAGAGGTATCCGACTCGGGATACCTCTTTTTCATTCACCCCGTTTGACTTAACTTCGCATCGATCGCCGCCGTAATCGTCTTTAGTTTGACGTACCCCTCGTCAATCATCTCGTCATCTAGAACAATCAACGGGTAAAAATAGACATCCTCTTTCAGCGCTTCCGTCCATTGATCCGCTGCAGCTGTCTCGAAATCGATATAACGTAACGTCATCGCTTGCTCATATTTCCGCCCAAGGACGGCTTGTAACCAGCTGAACGTCTCTTCCGAGCTGGGTGCCCCGACACAACTCGGACAAGTGACTGCTGTCCCATAAACCGTGATTTCCATCTTGAAGTCCCCCTTTTCAATTCACTCCTCTTTAGTATACAAGTTTTCCAGATTGAGAACATTTTTCAACCCTGTTACAATGAAACTATACGAAAGGATGTGTTTACGCATGGAAATGTTTGATCAAGTGAATGAAGTTCTTGAAAAATTGCGTCCGTTCCTTCTTCGTGATGGAGGAGACGTTGAACTCGTAGATGTAGAAGACGGAATCGTAAAACTCCGTTTGATGGGAGCTTGTGGTAGCTGCCCAAGTTCAACAATCACATCGAAGGCCGGTATCGAACGTGCCCTTCTTGAAGAAGTCGCTGGTGTCGTCGAAGTCGAACAAGTCTTCTAATACATGAAATCCCGAACGAATTCTCGTTCGGGATCTTTTGATTCATAGAATCCATTCAGCTAACGTATCGACCATATATGTCGGTTGACGATCCTGACCTTGAATGAAGACGGGTGTATGGACGCCAGAATTGACGTGCATCGTCCGGATGCCTCCATTGATTCCGAACAGAATGTCCGTATGGTAGTTATCCCCGACCATGATGACGTCTTCTTTCGACAGACCGATCATCTCCGTTGCGATATCGACCATGACCGGTTCCGGTTTACCGATGAAGAACGGTTCCTTCTCCGTCGTCACGCGCAGGACAGACGTCAAGGCACCGTTACCTGGCAAGAAACCACGTTCTGTCGGAATCGCGATGTCACCATTCGTCGAGATGAAACGAGCACCAGCACGAATCGCAAGGGCACCGACAGCGAGTTTTTCATACGTGATCTGACGGTCGAGACCGATGACGACGTAGTCTGCCGCTTCGGTTGCGACGACGTCTAACCCTTCCCGTTCAAGCGCATCGATCAATCCTGTTTCTCCGATGGCATAGACGCGCGCTTTCGGTGATAGATCAGCGATATAACGACCAGTCGCCATCGCACTCGTCAAGACATGCTTCGCATCAGAATGAACACCCATCCCGCGTAATTTCTCCGCGACAGCTTCTGCCGTCATCGACGCATTATTCGTCACGAACAAATACGGAATCCCTTCTGCTTGCAGACGATTGACGAAATCGACCGCTTCTTTTACCGGTTCCGTTCCGTTGTACATCGTTCCATCTAAATCAAATAAATAGCCTTTTGCCTTCATCCTGACTCACTCCTCGTTTGGTAAAAATGCAGACACCGGTCCGAGTTCTGTCTCGATATACCGGCGAATCGCTTCTGGGAAACGACGTAGTTCTGCTTCCTCTGTCTCTAGTACCGCCCGAATCTCTGCCATACTCGACTCTGTGAATGACCGGACGATCAACGTACGTAACGCAACAAGCTTCTTCAGACTCGTCGCGAGCGGTCCATCGATCACCTTCTCATCTTCTAAAATGAGGATGATATCTTCATAACTTCCCGGATCCCGCATGATGAATCCATCAATCATACTGTTTCCGATGTCGATGACACTCTCGATGACTAAAAAACCGATTCGCTCCATAGCCAGTGCTGTCGTCACCGGATCCCCCGTAACTTCCTTACTTTGTCGAAGTGCCGTCTCATAACAGACGACCGTCTCTTCGATTTTTTGACGATTGACGAAATACATCTTCATTCCCCCTCACATCCTCCATTTTATCGTTATCCGGCAATCCTGAAAAGCAGAAAGGTCATTTGCATCACATTCCCCAATGTGTTATCCTCAATTTAGATTTTTGCTGAAAATAGTATGTCACATTGGTGACGTGGAGGTTATATACATGGAACGGGAACTCGCACTGGAAATCGTACGCGCTACGGAAGCAGCAGCACTAGCTTCTGCTCAATGGATTGGTCGCGGTAAGAAAAATGAAGCGGATGATGCAGCAACGACTGCAATGCGCGAAGTCTTGAACACGGTCAACATGAACGGAACGGTCGTCATCGGTGAAGGCGAACTCGACGAAGCACCGATGCTTTTCATCGGCGAACGTGTCGGAACAGCAAACGGTCCAATCGTTGACATCGCGGTCGACCCACTCGAAGGTACGAACATCGTTGCCAAAGGTCTCGGTAATGCGATGGTCGTCATCGCCGTCGCCGATCAAGGTGCCCTGCTCCACGCACCCGATATGTATATGGATAAATTAACAGTTGGACCAAACTTAAAAGGGCACGTCTCGCTCGACGATCCACTTGAAGTCATTATTGAAAAAGCAGCTCAATACAACAATAAACGGATTGAGGACGTCACGGTCATCATGCAGGATCGCCCGCGTCACGATCACTTCCGCGAAGCTGCAATGCGAATGGGCGCACGGGTTCGTCTGTTTGAAGACGGTGATGTCTCAGCTGGAATCGCACCACTCTCTCCTGCGACAGGAATCGATATCTTCATCGGCACAGGCGGTGCGCCTGAAGGTGTCATCACGGCTGCTGCCGTCAAAGCGATGGGTGGCGACATGCAAGCCCGCTTACACCCGATGAACGAAGAAGAAACCGCTCGCGTCATCCGGATGGGACTTGAAGATCCGCTTCAACTCTTAACACTCGACGACCTGATCAAAAGCGACGACTGCATTTTTGCTGCAACAGGCGTCACGACAGGCGAAATGCTCGATGGCGTGAAGTTCTTGACGGATGATATCGTTGAAACGACATCCCTCGTCATGCGTTCGAAAACACGGACAATCCGAAAAGTTATCGCCGAGCATAGCTTATCTCGTAAACCGTACTTGCAAAAAGTCCCCCAAACCCTTTAATCTGAAACAGACGTTAGGGAAATGAGGGAAGCTTGATGATGGAAGAACGTGATTTTTTATATGATGATGTCGAACAAACGAAGACACGCTTCGTCAGTTGGATTGGAGAAGCAAGCCGGTTTGATCTCGCCATCACGCATTCGGAACATTTTTACGGTAAGATTCTCGTCTTGAATCTTCTATCGAATCGGTTTGCGATCATTGGTGCGGATGATTTCGATGAACCAGGCTACATCGCGACGGCGTTTGACGTCGAAGACGATGCGGCAACGGAACTCGAGATGTATCTGCGCGCTTATATCGGTCTATGAAAACAGCCTTCGTCCGCGGACGAAGGCTGTTTGTCTTATAAGAGACGATCGTTTCGTTCATTTAGTGTGTTTGGTCCGCTAAAGACATTCGTATTGTCTGACTCGTCATGGGCACGGCGTTCTGAATGCTGATCCGCTTCATCACCGACGAGCAATACGAATTGACCACTTTCGACCGCGTGATTCGCACGATCGACGTCTTCCTTCGTCAAGCCACTTCCATGAATCGCGTCTCCATGAGAAGCTGTGTCATCTTTTTTGAAGATGCTCTTGATTTCCTGCCAGAGATTACGATGATCTTCCTGCGACAAACGTGTTGACGTCTGTTGGTTGTTTAGATCCGCCAATTCCTCGATTTGTTCAAGATCGTATTTGTCGTGTGCTAAAACTTTTAAATCAGTCGAGACGACACCGGCAACACGGAGATCGTGCACGGCACTAACAACTTCTGGTACGGATGAGTAAATTCCAACGATTCGCATGGATAGTTCCCCCTATTAGGTACGTGATACTTATAGTAATAGCCGAATTCCGTCCACTAGAAACGCTTTTCTGTATGACAGTTTGATTACTCGCCTTCCGTCTTCTCTGGTGCAGGTGCGAACTTCCGTTTCAACTTCAACGTATTGGATGAAGAACCGTCGAAGCGAGGTGGTGCTTCTTCTCCTTCTACCAATCCGATCTTCTTGACGATGAAGTAGGCACATCCGAAGTTACAGTATTCGTAGAGATAATCCGCCACATGCGAAATCTTCGTATCAAATGTTGCTTTCTCGTGTTGATCCTCATAGAAGCCACGTAGCCGTAATTGACCGTGCCCCCAGTCCCCCACGATATAATCATATTTCTCAAGGACATCGCTAAAACGACCGATGAAGGCTTCCTCATTAAAACCTTCGCGCTTCTCTTCGACGACCTCATAACGTTCCCGATTGACTTGTATCATTATTCCCACCTCCTGCTGTTCTTATCATAGCATATTCCATTTCGCCTGGCAGACGAAAAACCGTCCGAGCAACTGCTCGAACGGTTTTTGATCATTAGTCGATCGGAAGTGCTGTTTTATTCTTTTTCGCTGCGTTGACTTGCTCATCCGCGTGGTACGACGAACGAACGAGTGGACCTGCCTCACAGTGCGAGAACCCTTTGCTGAGGGCAATCTGCTTCAGTTCAGCAAACTCTTGTGGTGTATAGTATTTGATGACGTCGAGGTGTTTTTTCGTCGGTTGGAGATACTGACCGATCGTCATGATATCGACGTTATTCGCACGGAGATCATCCATCGTTTCAAGAATCTCTTCCCATGTCTCACCAAGACCAAGCATCAAGCTCGACTTCGTTGGAATTTCAGGTGCGAGTTCCTTCGAACGACGAAGGAATTCAAGCGTCCGGTCGTAAGTGGCTTTCGCACGAACGGTCGGTGTCAGACGGCGGACCGTCTCGATGTTGTGGTTCATGATGTCTGGCTGTGCATCAATCAGCGTTTTTAATGCTTCGAAGTTCCCGCCCATATCTGAAGGCAAGACTTCGATTGATGTTTCTGGATTCATCCGACGGACTTCACGGACCGTCTCCGCATAAACGCCTGCTCCGAAATCATTCAGATCGTCGCGTGCGACCGCTGTGATGACCGCGTGCTTCAAGTTCATCAAACGGACGGATTCCGCGACACGTTTTGGTTCTTCGAGATCAAGTTCGTTTGGACGTCCTGTCGTCACGGCGCAAAAACGGCACGCACGTGTACAGATACTTCCGAGAATCATGAACGTCGCAGTCCGGCGTACCGCCCAACACTCGTGGATATTCGGACACTTTGCTTCCTCACAGACAGTATGTAGCTTTTTCTCGCGCATCATACTTTTTAATTCTGTGTAGGTTTCATTCGTATTCAGCTTGATTTTCAACCATTCCGGTTTACGTTGGATTTCTCCGCGTCCCATGGTTTCGCTTCCCCCTTCATCCCCAAAAAGTCAATTAATGTCTGCTTTAGTATAACAAACAATCAGCGTTTGCGAACATGCAATTCATTATATTCCGACTTCTCCGATAAGCGTTCGAACAACAAATCCCGTAACAATTCCGGCATGAAGTATTCTTTTGGCATCTCTTTGATTGCTGGGAAGAGTGGACCGAACGTGAACATATCCGGCAATACGACCGTGTAGTTTCGCGTTGGCTCAAGCGGTTGATGTGCCGCCAAACCAGCATAATGCATCCGCCCCATCAACTTACCTCGGAAACCGAGACCACGAACCTTCAGTTGTTCGAACTGATCTGTCTTGACTTCATCGAGGAAGGTTTGGACTTCCGCACCAGTCATCGTCACCTTACAAGGATTGATCGGATGCGGACAGAGTCGATGTAAATCAAAGGCAGAGACAGGACCTGGCGGAAGTGACCCAAGCAGAATACCTGCTGGAACACATGCGATATCAGCGTCACACCAGTCGCGCATCGTCTCGACAAGCAATTGCGAGAACGGCGACTCACTGAACCAATCATTGGCTAGACCCGCTGTCTCGCCAATCGGCTCCTTCATCTGTTGTTCTGCGAGATACTGTTCCCGGTCGAGTAGTTTCGCTGTCGCTTCATCTTCGACGTAATCGTGTAAGGAGTGAAGAACCGCTTCCTTCTCACCCGTATCCGTATTCATGTAGATTTCACCTGCATATTGACCGTGTTTCCCCGCTTGCGTGATCAAGACACCGTTCTTGACGACACCGTCATCGAGGACATGATGCGTATGCGCACCAATGATTAAATCGAGCTCCGGAAAACGCATTGCCAGTTCTTCGTCTTGATAAAAACCAAGGTGACTTAAACAAATCAAGACGTCAACTTCTTGACGCAACCGCTCGATTTCACGCGCTGCGACGTCAAACGGTTCTTCGATCGTCCAACCAAGTAAACCGTAAAGTTCGATATAAGGTGCCGTCAGACCGAAGACACCGACTTTACCGGTCGGTAATTCGTGAATGACACCTTGCTTCGCAAACGGTGCTTCTAAATTCGAGACGAGAACCGGAAAGTCCGCTTCCGTGTAGAGATCTGCTAACCAGTCGTGTGGAAAGGTGATGCCTTCATTGTTCCCGATCGTCACTGCGGTCGGCATCAACGCATTCAATAGATGTGTATTGATCTTTCCTTTTGTCGCTTCCGTCGCTGGATCGACGCGGTCAGCATGATCGCCGAGATCAAAAACGAGCGAATCATACGTCCGGTGTTCCTTGACGAAGGACATGTAGCGAGGCCACATGTCGAAGTGTGAGTGCAAATCATTATAGTGAATGATGTGTAACTTCATGCAGAAGCCCCCCTTGATGATTTAAAACAAAGAGATTTGTCGCGGCGCGAGTTCATAGTCGAGATCGAGAATCTCGATTAATCGTTTCGCATTCGGGGCAGCATCTCCTGCTGAGTTGTTATTGAAGAAAACATAGACATCCTTTGCTTCCGCCGCCACGTTTCGGACGTGACTTGCGAGTTCCTGTAACTCGTCTTCCGAGTAACGGTAGAGACAGCGGACTTTACGCCAATCGTCACTACTTTGACCTGGTTTCTTTAACCAGCCGGCTTTATTTCGTCCGTGGAGACGAATGAATGCCGTCTCCTGCGTCACGACTGGTACGAACGGTACGGAACCGTCTTCCGTCTGCGGTTCATCACAAATCGTATGAATGAACTGATGTTCCTTCAGAAAACGGAGTGTCCGCTCACGATAAGCATCTGAATACCACGATGGATTTCGGAATTCGATTGCGACTGGCAGTCCGGCAAGTGATTTTCGGATCGTTTGCAAATACTCTAAGTGCAGTTTACTAACATCGAACCAGGGTGGCAGTTGCACGAGAATCGCGGCAATCTTTCCACTCTTTCGCATCGGTTCGATCGACGCGATATATTGTTCAAAAATCGGACCGAGTGGATCTTTGTTTTCCCGGTCGTGCCCACTCATCGCCCGGTGGACTTTGACGATGAAGCGGAAACTATCCGGTGTCTCGGATACCCATTTCTCGTAGTTTCGTTCCGGTTGAATCGCATAGAATGTCGAGTCGACCTCGACTGCTGGAAAATGCCCGGCATAGGCAGCCAGTTTCTCTTTACGATCTTGCGGGGTCAAGTAGAGGCTATCATGATCTCCCCAGCCTGTGACACCGATATATATCATGCTCTCCTCCCCCTTACGTGTACTATTCTACCTATTCATCATAGCATAGCAGAATCCGGGATTTCTTCTTCAATGCTTCCTAAGCAAACACTCTTTTTTCAGAAAAAGACACCCCTCTCCTCCCTACTCATGTAGGAAGGAAAAGGATGCCTAGTCAATCGTTCTTATCATGAAGCAGTAGACTGTGCCTCGACCATTTTCGGAGCAGGCGCTCTTCGTTTTGGAACCGGAACGATATAGTTTCCGTACGGCAAAAGACTGATCACATAAGAGACAGAAATCGAAGCCGTAAGTGTGACGATCATCGCACAAATGAACATACTCGCAGAGTCGAAGTAAGCGAAGAGATCCGTCCGACCAATTCCGCGGATGACGAGCGGATGAATTAGATAGATGCCCATCGAATGCGTTCCGATCGTCTGGAAGATGCGCATCGCTGTCGCATCCATCCGGACACGACGGAAGACGTAGTTCAAGACGACGAGAACGAACGGGATGTACACAAGGTTCGAAATGTTCGTCGACGTGTACGTCCGCTCTAAATCAATGCTGACCCAGATATCAAGGATGATCAAGCCACTGATTAATAACAAGATTGTCCGATGACGCTTTAGGATCTGTTGAATCTCTTCATAATAGACGGCATATGTAATCCCCATCATGAAATAGGCGATCCAGTTGAGTAAGAAAGAGCGGCTATTGACGAGTCGATCGAGAAACGCGATGTCCGTCGTTAAGCTTCCTGATGTCAGCCAGAAGTAGTTGACGCCCATTGCCGCCACTGTTGCGACAAGTAGCAATGTTCCTTTCTTAAGTCGTGCAAGTACCGGAAATACGACATAAAACTGAAGTACCGTCAAAATGAAATACAGATGGAAGTTCGCCGTTCCATAGAGGAAGTAATCTGATAGCGGCATACCTGGTTTTAGACTATCTTCTACATGATAACGATACACGAGGTAGATCGTGCTCCAAATCAGATAAGGAATAAAGATCTTAGAGAAACGTGACTTGACGAATGTTCCAAAATCGAATCCTTTGCGCTGGACCATCGACATCAACAGAAACGCACTGATGATAGCAAAAATTGGCGTACCAATCCGAGAAAATTGATCGATGTAACCAATCGCTTCATTTTCGAATTCCCCTTTCGAATGATACAGACCTGCGATGACATGGACAGCAACGACCATGATTGCCGCAATCGATCGAATGACAGGAATTTCTTGATAAAATTTCATTTTTTCACACCTTAATCATGTTTATATATTTTTTCACAAAAGTTATTATAATCTATTTTCGTCCAAATTAAATGATAATATCCAAATTTTATCGGATGTAACGAAAAAGAATCTATTTTGAAATGAGGATTCTTCTTATACCTATCTGCTGAAACATCATGCTGCTTTTCTGTTCTTAATAGCTTGAAGAAAAAAGACAGAAGTGTTTTGTTCGCTCGAAATCGCTTCCTAGGGAAAAACAAGCAAGAGCGACCCTGCAGCGAAGCGAAGCGGCGTGATGCTTGTCCCAGGAAAACGATTCGAGATGAACAAAAAAGCGCAATCCTTCTCATTAGAGAAAAATTGCACTTTGTCTTCAATCTGAAAGAATCCCTTTTGAAATAAGAGACTCTTTTTTGTGAAGATTAGATTTTTTCGTAAGCTAACGCGATACATCCGGAAGCAAAGACACGTGTTTCAACTAACTGTAGCGTCTGTGGTTGATTGAACACCGGAAACATCCGTTTTCCACTACCGAGCAGAACAGGATAGATCACGACATGATAGCGATCGACGAGTCCGAGTTCAATTGCTTCAGCAGCAAGTGTCGCCCCACCAATCGCAATCTGTTTTCCAGGCAAGGATTTTAATGCTTGAAGTTCTTCCGCAAGTGACTGAGTCGCAAGACGCGCATTTCCTGTGACGGAATCAAGCGTACGCGAGAAGACGATCTTCTCAAGCGATTGCCAGGTTTTCGCATACTCCACGACAATCGGCTCATCTTCCTGATCCGCTGTCTCCCAGTACTGCATCATCTCGTACAAACGACGTCCGTAGACATGGGTATCAAACGCTTTCTCGTAGTCATTGAAATATTGATGTAATTCTGCGTCCGGTGAAGCGAAATCGATACTGCCTGACGCATCCTCGATATAACCGTCGAGTGAGACTTGAAAGGAATAAACGACGTCACGCATAGTAACCCCTCCTTTTTCACTCTTTACCCCAATTATAACTCCATAAAAAAACTCCCTCATCCGCAGATGAGAGAGTAAGACGAATTATCCGATTGAACCTTCCATCTCGAACTTGATGAGACGGTTCATTTCGACCGCATATTCCATTGGAAGTTCTTTCGTGAATGGCTCGATGAAGCCCATGACGATCATTTCCGTTGCTTCCTCTTGTGAGATCCCGCGGCTCATGAGGTAGAACAATTGCTCTTCCGAGACCTTCGAGACTTTCGCTTCGTGCTCGAGCGAAATGTTATCGTTGAGGATTTCGTTGTACGGAATTGTATCCGACGTCGATTGGTTATCCATGATGAGCGTATCACATTCGATGTTCGAACGTGCGCCTGTCGCTTTACGTCCGAAGTGAACGATACCACGGTACGTGACTTTACCACCGTGTTTTGAAATCGACTTCGAGACGATCGTCGACGACGTGTTCGGTGCTAAGTGAATCATCTTCGCACCCGCATCTTGGTGTTGACCTTTACCTGCGATTGCGATTGACAATGTCATACCACGTGAACCTTCACCTTTGAGGATGACGGCTGGGTATTTCATCGTCAGTTTCGAACCGATGTTACCATCGACCCATTCCATCGTTGCGCCAGCTTCACAGATTGCACGCTTCGTAACGAGGTTGTAGACGTTGTTCGCCCAGTTTTGGATCGTCGTGTAACGGCAGTAAGCGTTTTTGTTGATGAAGATCTCAACGACCGCTGAGTGAAGCGAGTTCGTCGTGTAGACCGGTGCTGTACATCCTTCGACGTAGTGAACCGATGCTTCGTCATCAACGATGATCAACGTCCGCTCGAATTGACCCATGTTTTCCGAGTTGATCCGGAAGTAGGCTTGAAGCGGCGTGTCGACTTTAACACCTTTTGGTACGTAGATGAACGATCCACCTGACCAGACCGCTGTGTTCAAAGCTGCGAACTTGTTGTCTGTTGGCGGAATCAATTTCCCGAAGTACTCACGGAAAATATCTTCGTTCTCTTTTAACGCTGTATCTGTATCTTTGAAGACGACACCGATTTCTTCGAGGTCTTCTTTCATGTTGTGGTAGACAACCTCTGACTCGTACTGAGCCGAGACACCTGCCAAGTATTTTTGCTCTGCTTCTGGAATACCGAGTTTGTCAAACGTACGTTTGATTTCTTCTGGTACTTCATCCCACGATTTCTCTGCCCGTTCAGACGGCTTGACGTAATACGTGATGTCGTCGAAGTTCAATTCTGAGAGATCGCCACCCCACGCTGGCATTGCTTGTTCGTTGAAGATCTTGAGTGATTTCAAACGGAAATCAAGCATCCATTGTGGTTCTTCCTTCATTTTCGAGATCGTTTCGACGACTTCAGTCGTCAAGCCACGTCCAGAACGGAAGATCGAGATATCGCGATCGTGGAAACCATATTTATAATCGCCAATTTCCGGCATGTTCTTTGCCATGTTCATTTCCTCCTCTTACTTGCTTGTGACCGAAGTTTACTTCCCTTCTTCTACGCCGCGTTCGAGCGCCTTCCAGGCAAGTGTCGCACATTTGATCCGTGCCGGGAATTTCGTGACACCCGAGAGTGCCTCGACGTCCCCGAGGTCGAACGATTCGTCGTCATAGTCTTTTCCTTGGACCATGTCCGAAAAGATATCCGCGAGTCGTAAGGCTTCTTCGATAGTCTTACCTTTGACGAGTTGCGTCATCATTGAAGCAGACGCCATGCTGATCGAGCAGCCCTCCCCGTCAAATTTCGCATCACGGACGACATCGTCTTCAATCGCGAGCTGGAGACGAATCGTATCGCCGCACGTCGGATTGTTCATGTCGATCGTGACGCCCCCCTCGATCGCACCGCGATTTCGGGGAGTTTTATAATGATCCATGATCACTTGACGATACAAGTGATCGAGATTGTTAAAATCCATGACTGAAATACTCCTTCGTTTGGCGAAGTCCTGTCACGAGTGCGTCAACCTCTTCTTTCGTGTTGTAGAGATAGAAGCTAGCGCGAGCCGTCGAGCTCGCTCCGAGCCAACGCATCAGGGGCTGTGCACAATGGTGACCGGCGCGAACCGCGATTCCTTGCATATCAAGGACGGTTGCGACGTCATGTGCATGGACATCACCGAGATTGAACGTGACGAGTCCGACGCGTTCTTCCGGACCGTAGATCGTGAGTCCGTCGATGTCACGCATTTGTGCCATCGCGTACTGCGCGAGTTCACGTTCGTGTGCTTCGACGTTCTCTAGACCAATCTCTTCTAAGAAATCAATCGCTGCTGATAAACCAACGGCACCAGCGATGATTGGTGTACCCGCTTCGAAACGATATGGAGACGGTTTGAACGTCGACTCTTCAAGACCAACGTAATCAATCATCTCACCACCGAATTCGACTGGTTCCATCGCATTGAGTAATGCCTTTTTCCCGTAAAGGACACCAACGCCTGTCGGACCACACATCTTATGTGCAGAGAAGGCGAGGAAGTCACAATCGAGATCCATGACATTGATCCGCTGATGCGGTGCACTTTGCGCAGCATCGACGACCATGACGGCACCGCGAGCGTGTGCAAGACGAGCGACTTCTTTGATCGGATTGATCGTACCGAGGACGTTCGAGACATGTGCCATCGCGACAATCTTCGTCCGGTCGGACAGTTGTGCTTCGACCGCTTCGACCGTCACGCGACCATCCGCTGTCAAATCAACGTATTTCAACTTCGCTTTTTTGCGTTTAGCGACTTGTTGCCACGGAATGAGATTCGCATGGTGTTCGAGGTACGTGACGACGATTTCGTCGCCTTCTTCGACATGCTCCATGCCGTAGCTTGACGCGACGATGTTGATCGCCGTCGTCGTGCCGCGGGTAAAGATAATTTCTTCATGGTGTTGCGCCTGGATGAAACGACGAACGTTCTCACGCGCACCTTCGTACGCATCCGTCGCTCGTGTTCCGAGCGTATGGACGCCACGGTGCACATTCGAATGAATCGTCTTATAGTAGTCGTCAATCGCATTGATGACGACGAGCGGCTTCTGCGAAGAGGCCGCACTATCGAGATAGACGAGTTTCCGGTCGTTGACCTGTTGGTCGAGAATCGGAAACTGATTGCGGATGGATGCATCGATTCCCATATTAGTTTACTTTCCCTTCGATGACTTGAACGAGACGTTCTTTCACCGAGTCAATCGCAAGTTCCGAGACGACTGGCTGGAGGAATCCGTGAACGACGAGGCGTTCTGCTTCCTTCCGTGAAAGGCCACGGCTCATCAAGTAGTAGAGTTGTAGTTCATCGACACGACCGACAGATGCCGCGTGTCCTGCCATGACGTCATCCTCATCGATCAAGAGGATCGGGTTCGCATCACCACGTGCCTTTTCAGACAACATGAGGACACGTTCCGTTTGAACGCCGTTTGATTTTGAAGCACCGTGATGAATCATCGACGTTCCGTTGAAGATCGATGTTGCTGAATCTTTTTGGACACCGTGGATCAAGATGAAACCTTCTGATCCTTTACCGAAGTGATCCGTCCGGACGTTGAAGTTTTGTTTTTGCTCTCCACGACCGACCGTAACGGCTTTCGTATCTGAGAACGAATCGTTTCCGACGAGATGTGTTTTTGTTTCTGTGACCGTGTGACCGTCATTCATGTGACCGAGTGCCCATTCAAGCTTCGCGCCTTGTTTGACGACACCACGACGGTTCATATACGTGATCGCACCCTTAGATAGCGTATCGACACCACCGAAGAGAACTTTTGCGTTGTCTTCGACGAAGACTTCTGTGACGACGTTGACGTTATGCGCTTCATCCCCGTAAGAGACGAAGTTTTCGATATACGTCAATTCGCTGTCCGCGTCTGCGACGATGATCGCGTGATGGTAAAGCGCTGCGCCTGATTGCTCAAGCGTATAGATCGCTTGCATCGGTACAGAAAGCTTGACGCCTTTTGGTACATAGAGGAACGTACCGCCGTTACGAAGTGCCGCGTTTAATGCCGAAAGACGATCTTCGTTGACTTGAACACCTTCCGTCATGAAGTACTTCTCGACGAGTTCCGGATGTTGTTTTAATGCGTCTTCGAGCGTCGTGAAGATGACGCCGTTCGCCGCTTCACTGTTTTGCGCATGAACGAGTTGTCCGTTACGCGTGACGAGCATGTGATCACGGTTTTCGCCGATCAATGCTTCGATATCTGAAGAAAGACCAGTGACGGTTTCGAGTTCCGTCGTACCTTCTGTGAAGTTCCAGCCTTCGATCTTGATTTTTTCTACTTTTGGCAATGCGAGCGTTGGGGCAAGATCAAGCGCGTCTTGACGCTTTGCGACCATCCAAGATGGTTCCCCTAAGCGAGTCGCACGTTCTGCCACTGCCTCGCGATTTACTGCAAGATTCAGTTCTACAGTCATCATGCTTCCTCCCTCGTCTTACGCTTTTGTTTCGATTTCGACGTCTTCGATGCCGAGTTCTTTTTTAACCCAGTCATAACCTTCTGCTTCGAGACGGTGTGCGAGTTCTTTACCACCAGACATGACGATTTTTCCGCCCATCATGATGTGGATGAAGTCTGGCTCGATATAGTTCAAGAGACGTTGGTAGTGCGTGATGATCAAGCAACCGAATTCAGGTGAACGCATTTCGTTGACACCTTTTGCGACGACTTTCAATGCATCGATATCAAGACCTGAATCGATTTCATCAAGAATCGCGATTGCTGGTTTAAGCATCATCATTTGAAGAATTTCGTTACGTTTCTTTTCTCCACCAGAGAAACCTTCGTTGAGGTAACGGTGTGCCATTTCTGAAGGCATCTCGAGAAGACCCATTTGTGAATCAAGCTCACGGATGAACTTCATGAGTGAGATTTCATCGCCTTCTTCACGACGCGAGTTAATCGCTGAACGAAGGAAGTCTGAGTTCGTGACACCACTGATTTCACTTGGGTACTGCATTGCGAGGAACATACCCGCTTGTGCGCGCTCATCGACTTCCATGTCGAGGACGTCTTCGCCGTCAAGTGTGACTGAACCAGATGTCACTTCGTACGACGGGTGACCCATCAATGCTGATGCGAGTGTTGATTTACCTGTCCCGTTTGGTCCCATGACCGCGTGGATTTCCCCGCCTTTGATTTCCAAGTTGACGCCTTTCAAGATTTCCTTGCCGTCGATCGCGACGTGTAGATCTTCAATCTTCAAGTGTGAAGCCTTCATGTTAGAATCCCTCCATCTATTCATTTCGTGACTGACGATTCAGAACACGAGCGTTACTAATTTAGTATCATTCTAATCTTAAAGAAACATGGCGTATTATTCAAGCGTCATCGCTCGCTGATTTTTCTCAAAATCATGCGTTTTGTTGAGAATCATTCGAAAGTTTCACCGGTTCCTCCAGTTCCTCGATCGTCGAACCCCGATGAATCCGTTGTGACAGTAAGAGTAGTGGTATTCCGAATAATGTCAAGCCCGCTAATATCCCGAAAATCGGTAACGGACGGTCCGCTCCATATAAACTTAACAAATGTCCTCCGGCGATCGGACCGATGGATTGTCCGATCGACGTCAAGCCCATCGCCCCGAAATAACTGCCCCGTAATTCCGGTTTGGCAAACCGATCGGTCAAGATGTCGGTCATCGTGAACATCATGACTTCCCCGCACGTGAAGATAACCATCGCGACAACCATCAGCCAAATTGAACTCACATTACCGATGATGAACAATCCGATCGCAACTGTCGCAATCCCGGTCGTGATCGAGACGAGCGGTGACGTTTTGACACCGAACTTCATGATCGGATACTGCACGATCAAGACGGTGATCGCATTGATCGTGATCAAGATCGCATAGAGTGTCTTTCCGCCTTCAAGCAGTGACGTCTCCGTCAAGAACTGTGGCAAGGTCGAGTTGAACTGGCTGTAACCAAAGACCCCGAAGATAATGCCGGCGAGTGCGAGTGTAAAGGCGATGTCCGTCCGTAACAGACGAACCGTCGCTCCGAACGAGACCTTCTTGCCACCGTGCGTCTCGGTGATCGGATGACGTTTGAATAAGAATCCAATCATCACCCCGTACACGATATAGACGAACGCCGTGATGTAAAACGTCGCTGACGTGTTCCCCGCACTCAGCAGTAAGGCGATTCCCGGTCCGATCGCTGCTGCGATGTTGATCATCGCGTAACGGATATTGAAGACGAATAATCGGTTCGCTTCGTCCGTCGTATCACTGATCAAGGCACGAGCAGATGGCTCGAAGATTGAGCGACAGACTCCGTTTAAAGCACTGAGCGTAAAGAACGCCCAAAATGTCTCGACTTGTGCCAGCGCAATGAAGACGATCGCGAACCCAATCGTTCCGGCGAGCATCATCGCCCGGCGACCATACCGGTCCGACAATGTACCGCCGATGAAGCTCATGACAAGACTGGCGATCGCTGAGATACTGAGGACCCAGCCAACATCGACCGGATCGAATTTCAAAACGGTCGTCATGTAGATGGCGAAGAACGGCATCGTGATGAACGTTCCGAGACGTGAGAAAAACGTTCCAAACAAGACCCCGAGTGTCAACGGATGCAGTTGACGAATGCGTTGCATATGATTCCCCCTAACCCCTGTTTCAGACAAATGAAAAGCATCCTTCCATTATATAGGAAGGATGCCGGATTCGGTGAACTTATTTACTGACTGGAACGACCGCACCTTTGTACTTGTCGAGGATCCAATCTTGGTTTTTCTTCTCGTGCAGCACGTCAAGAAGTGCTGTGACACGCTTGTCTTTCTCATCGCCGTCACGTGTAACGATGATGTTGACGTATGGTGACGACTCATCTTCTGAAGCAATTGCGTCTTTCAACGGGTTCAAACCGTTATCGATCGCATAGTTCGTGTTGATGAGGACGGCGTCGCCTTCATTGTTTTTGTAAGCTTGCGGAAGCGGCGATGCTTCGATGTTCGTCTTGAACTTAAGTTTCTTCGGGTTCTCCGCGATATCACCGAGTTGTGCATCTGTCGTTTTACCATCTTTAAGCTTAATCAATCCTTCGTTTTGAAGGAACGTCAAGACACGACCGCGTTCCGCGACGTTTGAGCTCGTCAGGATCGTTGCACCGTTTGGCAACTTATCGAGTGACTTGTATTTCTTCGAGTAGATCCCGAGTGGTTCAACGTGGACGCCACCTGCGTTCGCGAACTTATATGATTTGTTTTCTTTCTCTTGTTGCTCGAGATACGGTACGTGCTGGAAGTAGTTCGCATCGATTTCTTTTGAAGCGAGTGCTTTGTTCGGAAGTACGTAATCTTGGAACTTCTTGATTTCAAGCTTGTAACCTTTTTCTTCGTATTCTTTTTTAACGTGCTCAAGAATCTCAGCGTGCGGTACGTTTGATGCACCAACGACGAGTGTCTTGTCGTCGCTACCTGATCCTGATGATTTTTCACCACATGCAGCAAGGCTGATTGCTAAAACGGATACAGCGGCAGTACCTACGAATTTTTTCCAAGTTTTCATGAATGATTCCTCCAATATGATTAAGATTCGAATTAACGTTTATCAATTGCGCGGATCAGCAAGTCACCAATGATTTGGATGACGAAGACGATCGCTAAGATTAAGAGTGTTGCAATGACGATGACATCGTTTTGAGAACGCTGGAATCCTTCGATGAAGGCCATGTCCCCAAGTCCACCTCCGCCGACTACTCCGGCCATTGCCGTATAACCGACAAGTGAGACGAGTGTAACCGTGATACCTGAAACGATGGCAGGCAACGCTTCCGGGATTAAGACTTTATAGATGATTTGGAACTTCGTCGCACCCATCGATTCGGCTGCCTCGATGACACCTTTATCGACTTCGCGTAACGCGAGTTCAACCATCCGACCGTAGAACGGTGCAGCACCGAAGATCAGTGCCGGTAATGCTGCCGTTGGTCCGAGGAACGAACCGACGATTGCTGTCGTGAATGGAATCAATAAGATCAGTAAGATGATGAACGGAATCGAACGGAAAACGTTGACGACCAAGCTCAAGATTGAATAAAACGCCCGATTCTTGAATAATAACTCTTCGTTTGTTGCATACAATAATAGACCAATGATCAAACCGAGAACGAATGTCGAAACCCCAGCGATTGCCGTCATATAGACGGTACTGCCTGTCGCTTCCCACACCATGTCCCAGTCTAGGTTGTCAAAGAATGAAATCATCGGTGATCCACCTCCACTTCAACATCACTGGCTTGAAGCTTCGTGATGACCGCTTGTGTTGCTTCTGTTTCCCCGATCAACTGAATGAACAGTGTACCGAGTGCCCCTTCCTGCGATTGACCGACGTTTCCGCCGATGATATTGAACAGGACCGGTGAATCCTTCATGACTTCCGCGAGGATCGGGCTTTCCGCCGTCGATCCGACGAACGTCAACTGAACGATCTTTCCGGTTGGGTATCGTTCGCGTAGTTTCGCGAACGTCAACTCGTTTTCCGACGGCGACGTCAATTGTTTGACGAATTCTTTCGTCATCGCTTGTTTCGGATGACGGAAGACTTCTGCGACCGGACCTTGCTCAACGATTTTACCGGCTTCCATGACGGCGACCCGGTGACAGATTTTTTGAATGACGTGCATCTCGTGTGTGATCAAGACGATCGTCAGCTTCAGTTTTTCATTGATGTCGACGAGTAACTCAAGGATCGAGTCCGTCGTTTTCGGATCGAGTGCACTGGTTGCCTCGTCACATAAGAGAACGTCTGGGTTTGATGCCAGTGCCCGAGCGATACCAACACGTTGCTTTTGACCGCCGGATAATTGCGATGGGTAAGCTTTTTCGCGTCCGTCAAGACCAACGAGTTGAATCAGTTCCGCAACCCGTTCCTTGCGGCGAGCTTTTGGAAAGCCACCGAGTTCGAGCGGGAACATGATGTTCTCCTCGACTGTTCGTGACCAAAGTAAGTTGAAGTGCTGGAATACCATTGAGACATTCTTGCGGACGCCTCGTAATTCTTTTGGTTTCAGTGATGTCATTTCGACACCATCGATTTGGATCGAACCACTCGTTGGTGCTTCGAGCATATTCAGTAATCGGATCAGGGTCGATTTCCCTGCTCCGGAATAACCGATTATTCCAAAAATTTCACCGCGCTCGATTGTCAGATCAACATTCGCGACGGCTTCGACTGCTCCGCGCTTTGAGCGATAAATCTTTCCTACGTCTTGTAAACGAATCACTACTGTCCCTCCTAAATAAAAAAGTGCGCGCGTTTTAGAGCAAACGCGCGCACTTTTCAGTACACAAAACCATTTGCTCTCATCTCCCAGACTTTTGTCTGCTGGAATTAGCACCACTTCGGATTAGATCCGCGGTTGCCGGGTTTCATCGGGCCAGTCCCTCCACCACTCTCGATAAGAGTTTCGGTATTAAGTTTGTAGAATATATTCTGAATATTAGCAGGGGTTATTTTTGTTGTCAAACAGTTTTTTCAGAAACTTTTTCGAGGAACGTGAAAGCACGTGTTAAGTCTTCTTTCAAATCTTCCGCATCCTCAAGTCCAACTGAAATCCGGACGAGACCGTCCGTGATACCGAGTTCTGCCCGACGTTCTGCTGGGATCGACGCGTGCGTCATCCGTGCCGGAACCGAAATCAGACTCTCGACGGCACCAAGACTCTCAGCAAGTGTGAAGAAATGTGTCGCCTCGACGAGTTTTTCTGCGTTCGCTGCTGAACCGACATCAAAGCTGATCATCCCACCAAATCCAGTCGCTTGTTTCGCTTGGATCTCGTGACCAGGATGCGATGCAAGTCCTGGGTAGAAGATGTTCGAGACGATATCTTGCGCTTGTAAGAACGCGACGAGATCATGTGCTGTCTCTTCGATCGCATCCATCCGGATACCGAGTGTACGAAGACCACGGACGAGCAAGAAGCTGTCTTGCGGTCCAAGCACGCCGCCTGTCGAGTTTTGGATGAAGTGCATCTCTTCGCCGAGCGCATCATCTTTGACGACGACAAGTCCAGCGACGACGTCCGAGTGTCCGCCGATGTATTTTGTCGCACTGTGCAAGACGATGTCTGCACCGAGTGCGAGTGGTTGTTGATGATATGGTGTCGCGAACGTGTTGTCGACGACGAGTTTAAGATCGTGACGTTTTGCGATTGTTGCGATTGCTTCGATGTCCGTTACTTTCAACAACGGGTTCGTCGGTGTTTCAACGTAAACGATCTTCGTGTTGTCTTGAATCGCTGCTTCCGTCGCTGCAAGGTCCGTCGTATCGACGAATGTCACTTGGATGTTGAACTTCGGTAAGACGCGTTGCATCAAGCGGAACGTACCACCATAGACGTCATCTGTCATGACGATGTGATCACCAGACTCAAGCAAATGGAAGACGGCATGGATTGCTGCCATCCCAGAACCGAAGGCAAAACCACGTGCGCCGCCTTCAAGATCTGCAATCAATCGTTCGATGCTCGTCCGTGTCGGGTTCGCTGTTCGTGAGTATTCATATCCGTCCTTGAGTTGACCGATTTTATCCTGCTTGTATGTGCTTGTTTGATAGATCGGTGGTGTGACGGCTCCTGTTGCCCGGTCGACACCTGTTCCTCCATGAATCAATGCTGTCTTCTTACGCATGAGTTTCGTCCACCTTTTCAAAGATTTGTTGGCTTAAATAGCGTTCGGCACTGTCTGCGAAGACGGTGACGATCGTACTGCCGGGGTGACGCTTTGCGATATCAAGCGCAGCAACGAGCGCTGCACCTGCTGAACTACCAACGAGTAATCCTTCGCGAGCGGCGAGTGTATGGACCGCATCAAACGCATCACGGTCAGAAATCGTATGAATCTCGTCAACGAGTTCACGCGGAACGAGACTTGGCCATTTTGCTGTTCCAATGCCTTCCGTCTTGTGCGGACCGGCTGGACCACCGTTTAAGACGGAGCCTTCCGGTTCGACGATTGCTGCTTTTGTACCGAGACGTTGTTTTAAGAAGTCCGCTGTTCCGGCGAACGTACCACCTGAACCACAACCGGCAACGAACCAGTCGATGTGCGGCAAGTCCGCAATCAGCTCAGGACCGAGTGTCCGCTGATACGTGACTGGGTTCTCTTCGTTTTCGAATTGTAACGGAACGTAACTGTTCGGAATTTCCTGACCGAGTTCTTTTGCCCGGTCGATCGCCCCTTGCATATCGAGTTCAGTTGGCGTGTTGACGACGGTTGCGCCGAGTGCCCGCATCAACGTCTGCTTTTCCTGACTGAATTTTTCCGGAACGACACAGATGACTTGGAGATCGTATTTTTTAGCGGCGAGCGCCAAGCCGATGCCGGTATTCCCGGCTGTCGGCTCGATGATCGTACCGCCTGGTGTCACATGTCCGTTTTCGATTGCTGCATCAACGAGTTGAATGCCAAGGCGGTCTTTGACGCTGCCCCCAGGGTTCATCCATTCGAGCTTCGCCAAAATGCGCGTACCAGCAGGCAAATCGAATGAAGTGATCTCGTAGAGTGGTGTGTTTCCGACGAGGTCGCGGACGTTGTTCGCGATCATCCGAAGACGATGTCCCATTCATCACGACCGGCAAGCATTTTCTCGGCATAGTGCTTCGCTCCTTTGAGGTCATGTGCGCTCGCAAATCCACATTGGACTTCGTTTTGCGCTGGAATCTCTTCTGCTGCGAGGACGTCATTCAATGTTTTCTCAACGAGTTCGCTCATTTTTTCGACCGAGTCGAAGTTCATCATCGCCATGTAGAAACCTGTTTGGCATCCCATTGGCGAGACATCAATGACATCATCCGAGTAGTTGCGGATGTTTTCAGCAAGTAAGTGCTCGAGTGTGTGCATCGCACGCATCGGCATTTGCTCAACGTTTGGTTGCGTGAAACGGATATCGTATTTGACGACTTGGTCGACTTTACCTTCTTTATAACCCGCGACGCGGATATAAGGTGCTTTGACTTTCGTGTGATCCAGGTTAAAGCTTTCGACGTTCATTTTTTGAAGTGCCATGATTTATTCCCCCATTTTCTCGGCTTCTACGAGCCAGACGAAGTGATTGTATTGTATAAATTTAACAGTGAATCCCCGTGCTGTAAACAATTCTTCCATGACTGGAATCAAAGGGTAGAACTCGCGTTCGAGATCTTCCGCTAACGCATCGAACCCTTGAGCACGTGCTTCGCGTATCGTTTGCAAGCGTGCCTCTTCTGAGACGAACATCGTATCCGCGTAGACGATTTTTCCGTCTGCCGGTAAATGTGATGCCATCAGTTCGATTGCTTCTCCCTTTTCCTCATCCGTTAGATGATGAAACGCATACGTGGAGACGAAACTGCGTGCTTCCTTCGCTTCGAACGAGAGGAAGTGACCATCCTGTACATCAAGCGATGGAATCTTTTCCTTCAGGATCGCCCGCATTTCCGGACTTGGTTCGACGGCGAGTACGGCGTCGTGACGTGCCAGAAGACGTTGTGTCAGGTTCCCTGTGCCTGCTCCGAATTCAATGACCGGCGACTGCGCTTTATCCGCTACTGTATCCAAAATCTCATCGTATCGACGAAAAACCTCTTTATACTCCGGATCGTGTCCGGTTACTGTCTCGTCATACGTCGATGCCCATTCTGTGAAAACATCCATAAAACGTACTGTCATGCCTTGTCGTCCTCCATCTCACCAGTTAATTCCGAGTAATCGGATATGAATTAAAGTAATTTTCCTTATTCGCATTGTAGCAAGGAGATGCTATCCTGGCAAGCGACCGGCTCGAAAAACTTCCAGAAAACAAAAAAAGGCGTTGCCGGCGAACCGACAACACGAATAATGTGGTTAGAAATGCTACGAAGGAAAACCCAGCTCCATTCGGAATTGTTCGCTCTTCCGCGTGGAGGACGGCGCCTGTTCGACATGATCGCCAGCTTACGTTCACTTCCTGATCAGTCCTTTCGATCCACCACCTGTTCATTGCACCGCTTCGTCTTTGGGGGACGACTTAAGGGGAAACAATACACCGGCTTAGGATGGGAGAAAGGGTTCAGGACTTGAATCGTATTGAACGATCATCTCTGCTAGACTTCCTATAATGCATTTCTAGAAGTTGTTATGAATATACCATTCATATTTCGACGTTGTCAACGGATTATTGTAAATATTCCGACAATTTAACAAAAAGAAAAATCCAGTCGGACTTTTCTTACCGTTCTTGACAAAAAGCAAAGACGTTTTGTACGGACTGAAAAGCATAAAGTCGCTCTACGACTTGATTTTCTTCAATTCGCAGCAACGCAGGAACACTCATGACGCGGGCTTCTTCTAAGAAATCCGGAATGAAATTCCCGTTCGCCTTCTGAATCGATTGACCTGATTCCGTCGCTTCGACGATATCTAGCATGCGCTCCGCGATGGCGCATGTCCCGCACATCGGTGCATAGACATACAATAGCCCGTTTTCTGGGACGGTCGTGACCTCTTGCATGACGGTCGCTCCTTTCTTCGTGGTATCTGTCGTCAGTATACAAAAAAAAGAGAGCGGACGAAACGCAAGCGCCTCGTTCACTCTCTTTTCGTTAAGTATTACTCGTTGATCATCGATTTGTATGCTGCAGCATCCATCAATGCCTCGACTTGTGAAGCATCTTCGATTTCGATGTCGACCATCCAAGCACCTTCGAATGGTGACTCGTTGACGAGTTCTGGGGAATCTGAAAGGTTTTCGTTGATGGCAACGACTTTACCAGAAATCGGTGCATATAGTTCCGAGACCGTCTTGACCGACTCGACTGAACCGAATGGCTCGTTTGCTGAGATCGTATCCCCGACTTCAGGCAATTCAACGAAGACGATATCCCCGAGTTCGTGTTGCGCAAAATCCGTGATTCCGATACGCGCCTTGTTTCCTGATACTTCGACCCATTCATGTTCTTCCGAATAGCGTAAGTTGTCTTTTACTTGACTCATTTCCGATTCCCCCTGTGGACTAATTTGGACTAACGTGTTCAGTATACCAAAATCGACTCTGAACTTAATACCATTTTCCTCGATACATTTCTTCCTTGAAGCCGATCGTGACGTCTCTCCCGTCTGTAACGATCGGACGCTTCAGTAACATACCGTCACTTGCGAGCAACTTGTATTGCTCGTCTTCCGATAACTCAGGAAGTTTGTCCTTGATCCCTTGCGAACGGTATGATTGACCGCTCGTGTTGAAGAATTTCTTCAACGGCTCTCCACTCTTTTGATGAAGTTCATGGATCGTCGTTGCAGATGGTGTCTCCTCGACGATATGTTTGTAGTCCACTTCGACACCGTGCTGTTCGAGTGCTTTTTTCGCTTTGACACACGTACTACATTTCGGATAGCCGTACATCGTGACTGTTTTTGTCATGTTCATCACCTCACCTTCAAGAGTAGCAGATGAATCACTTCTGCTTCAAGCTTGCGAGCGCCCCGTCAATCTGATCTTGATGATGGGCATCATGGGCAACGAACGACTCAACGAATTCTTGCGGTCGGAAATTCTCATAGGTCGCTTCAAATTGCTCGTCAGACAAACGATCGAGTTGATCGACGATGTCACGCCGGACGCTGATCGCTTTTTTCAATAAAGCAAGCGGATCGATATGATGCGCATATTCGACCGCCAGTCGATTGAACTGATCAAAATCTGTCTCAACAAGCGTCAACGGTTCGTCCGGTAATTTCGAAATGGCATGATCGTAATAAAACCGGTCCCATAAATACAGATGACTGACGCACTCAAGGACGGTCCACTTGTTAAGGGCAAGCGGCAGATTCCATTCTTCCGGCGACAAACGTTCAAGGGATTGATAGTAGGCAATCGCAAATTGCAGTTCGACCAATTCTTGGCGCATCTCGTTTTCCTCCTCCAACCAAAAACTTCGCCTTTACAGAGATTTTCCCTGCAAAGGCGAAGCGGTAAACCTGACTTAGACCGTATATTTGTTTGATTCGATGAGACGTTTTGCGATGTCGCGTTTTGTACCGATGACGTTGATCGGCTGGTAACGGCTGAATTTTTTCAGCGCCGAGAGCAACATCCGGAGTTCGTCGCCGCTTGCTGCCGCATAGAGCGTCTCTTTCGCGTCACGCTCGACAGCTTCGAACGCTTGTTGTGCGAAGACTTCCGTGTAACGGACTTTCAGTTCGCTCTTCTCGATCCCTTTGTCGGCAATCGCTTTGTCCGTCCGGACGATCGCTGACTCCAGCGCATAAATCGCACTCATGATGTCGGCTGTATTCGCTAAGATTTCTTGCTCGCCTTGGAGTTTGTCCTGGTATTTCTGGACCGCTGTTCCAGCAGTCAACAAGAAGATCTTCTTCATCATCGCGAGTAAGTGGCGTTCGCGATCAAGTGATGCCGTTCCGATTTCTGTCGGCATGAAGCTCATCACTTCTTGTTGCAGACGCTGTGCTTCCGCAAGCAACGGCAACTCGCCTTTCATCGCCTTCTTCAGCAATGTCCCAGGCACGAGGAGACGGTTGATCTCGTTCGTTCCTTCGAAGATCCGGTTGATCCGGGAATCACGGTACATGTTCTCGACTTCATATTCTGCCATGAAGCCGTAACCACCGTGAATTTGGACCGCTTCGTCGATGACATAATCAAATGTTTCCGAAGCGAAGACTTTGTTCATCGAGCATTCAATCGCGTACTCCGCGATCGCATCGGCGATTTTCTTTCCGTCTTTGCTCTCTTCTTCTGATAATTGATCGAGGCTGTCTTGGAACAGACCACCTGTCCGGTAGACTGAACTTTCCATCGCATACGTCTGTGCTGCCATCGTCGCGAGTTTTTCTTGAATCAATGGGAACGAGCTGATCGGTGTCTTGAACTGTTTGCGTTCGTTCGAGTACTGGACTGCGAGATCAATCGCTCGTTTTGACGAACCGACAGCACCAACAGCTAATTTATAACGACCGACGTTCAAGATGTTGAAGGCGATGACGTGACCGCGTCCGATCTCACCGAGGACGTTATCGACCGGTACTTCTGCATCTTGTAAGATCAACGTCCGTGTCGAAGATCCTTTGATTCCCATCTTCTGCTCCTCGACACCTGTCGAGACGCCTGGATACGATCCTTCGACGAGGAAGGCTGTGAACTTGTCACCGTCAATCTTTGCGTAGACGACGAACAAGCTTGCGAAACCAGCGTTCGTGATCCATTGTTTTTCACCGTTTAAGATGTAGTGCGTACCGGCTTCATTCAAGACAGCCGTCGTTTTAGCACCAAGAGCATCCGAACCAGAGCCTGGCTCCGTCAACGCGTACGAAGCGATCCACTCCCCTGAAGCGAGTTTCGGCAAGTATTTATGCTTTTGCTCTTCGTTACCGAAGAAGACGATCGGCAATGAACCGATTCCGACGTGTGCGCCGTAGCTGAGGGCGAATGAACGGCCGCGCGCAAACTTCTCCGTGATGATCGAAGACGAAATCTTATCCATCTGATAACCGCCGTATGCTTCCGGAACGTCTGCGCCGAGTAGACCAAGCTCGCCTGCTTCGCGGAGGAGACCGACCGACAATTCGAACTCATGTTTTTCGATCCGGTCTAGAACTGGAACGACACGATCTTCGACGAACTTCGCTGTCATGTCACCGACCATTTTGTGTTCTTCCGAGAAATCCTCCGGTGTGAAGAGACGTTCTGGTGCTAACTCATCTAATACGAAACTGCCACCTTTGATTAATTCGTTTGTCGTTTGGCTCATTGTCCTGTTCCTCCTTCAACTAGTTCGAATACACCTGCTGCGCCCATTCCGCCACCGATACACATCGAGACGACACCATACTGGACATTTCGGCGTTTCATTTCATGCAAGAGTGTCAATGTGAGTTTTGTTCCTGTACAACCGAGTGGGTGACCGAGGGCGATCGCTCCACCGTTGACGTTGACGATGTCTTCGTTTAATCCAAGTTCGCGGATGACACCGAGTGACTGCGAAGCGAACGCTTCGTTCAACTCGATCAACCCGACGTCCTCAAGCGTGATCCCCGCGAGGTCAAGTGCCTTCGGAATCGCGACGACTGGTCCGATCCCCATCACTTCCGGACGGACACCACCGACCGCGAACGATTTGAACTTACCGAGAATCGGTAACCCTTGCCGTTCTGCTTCTTCTCGTTCCATGACGAGGACGGCAGCGGCACCGTCTGACGTCTGCGAAGAGTTCCCTGCCGTGACGCTACCGCCAAGACGGAACGCTGGGCGAAGTTTCGCGAGACCTTCCGGTGACGAATCCGGACGAACACCTTCATCGTGCTCGACGACGAATGTCTTCTCTTCGATTTTCAGTTCATCGTTGACGAATTGTTCCGTCACCGTTATCGGGACGATCTCGTCGACGAACTTACCAGCCGCAATTGCTGCTGCCGCTTTTTGGTGACTCTTCAAGGCAAAGGCATCTTGATCTTCCCGTGAGACATTGTAGGTCGCAGCGACTTGCTCCGCTGTATGCCCCATGCTCATGTAGTACTCTGGTGCCGTGTCGACGATCGACGGATTAGGTCGGACGACGTGACCCGGCATCGGAACTTGACTCATCGATTCGAGTCCACCAGCGACGACAGCAGTTGCTTGCCCCGTCATGATCTTCATCGCCGCATCAGCGATCGATTGTAGTCCACTTGAGCAATACCGGTTGATCGTGATCGCCGGTACCTCATGTGATAATCCACCGAGGACTGAAGCGTAGCGGGCGATGTTCATCCCTTGCTCTGCTTCCGGTAAGGCACATCCGAGGATGACGTCATCAACCGCTCCCGTATAACCGGACCGTTTCAACGTTTCCTGGATGGCGATGCCTGCTAATTCATCCGAGCGCATCGACTTGAATGCGCCTTTTTTGCTTTTCCGACCGGTGTCCGTGCACCGGCGACGATTACTGCTTCCTTCATCCGAATCCCCCCAGTCCTCAGTTACGAAGCGGCTTGCCTTTTACGAGCATGTGCTGCATCCGTTGTTGTGTCTTCAACTCACCGATCAGGCTCAAGAATGCTTCCCGTTCGATGTCGAGCATATATTGTTCATCGACGTGGCTACCGAAGGCGACGTTTCCGCCGGCGATGACGTGTGCGAGTTTACTTGCGATTTTCAAATCGTGTTCCGAGATATAACCACCGTAGAACATTTCGCGTGTTGCGAGTTCAAGCGTCGCTTTCCCCGCACGACCGACGACTGGAATCTTCGCTTTCGCTGGTGCCGTGTAACCAGTCCGGTCCAGTTCAAGGACAAGTTGTTTCGCATCATACGTCAAGTGATCCCGATTCATCGAGATCTGATCAACGGAGCGGACATATCCGAGTTCGCGTGCTTCAAAGGCTGATTTTGAGACTTTTGCCATCGCGACGTTCTCGAACGTCTTTTGCGCTGCTTTCTCGATGTTGACGAGTCCTTCCGGTGTGTTCTCTAACAGTCGACGGTACGTGTTGACGTTTCCGCCGCCTCCTGGAATCAGACCGACACCGACTTCGACGAGACCCATGTACGTTTCAAGACCAGCTTGCAGACGAGCTGCCGGAAGCGAGATCTCCGTACCGCCACCAAGCGTCATTCCTTGCGGTGCAACGACGATTGGACGCGATGCATAGCGAATCTTTTGAATCGATTGTTGGAACTTATTGATGATCCAATCGAGTTCGAACCAGTTCTCATCTTCTGCTTCCATCAGCATCATCGCTAGGTTCGCACCGACACAGAAGTTCTTACCATCGTTCGCGATGACGAGACCACGGTGGTTTTTCTCGACGAGATCAACCGACTGTTCGATCATCTGCATGATGTCAACACCGATCGCATTACTCTTCGAAGTGAACTCGAGGACCGCGACATCGTCTCCAATATCAAGCAGGCGCGCTCCGTTGTTCTCAAGGAGAACACCGTTTGACTTCCGAACGTCGCGGAGACGGATTTCCTTCGGATTGACCGTTGCTCCGACGTAGTCTTGTGTCGCTAAGTCATAATGACGACCGGACGCATCATAGAAACTCGTCTTCCCTGCCGCAAGCATCTCATCGACCCAGGCCGGTACCGCGTAACCGTCTTGTTTCATCTTCGCGACCGTTTTCTCGACGCCGAGTGCGTCCCATGTCTCGAACGGTCTCATCTTCCAGCCGAAGCCCCATTTCATCGCTTCATCAATCGCTTTGATGTCGTCTGCGATCTCTCCCGTCAGCTGAGCCGAGTAGAGCAATGTTTTCGCGTGGATCGGCCAGAGTAAGGCGCCGACACGATCTTGCGCGAAGACGACGGCTTTCAGTTTGTTTTTAGCGCCCGGAAGTGCTTTGGCTTGTCCGATTGACGGTTCAGTAAGCGCTTTCTTTTCAACGTACTCGAATGTCTCGAGATCAAGTTCAAGGATCTGTTTTCCGACTTTCTTATAGAAGCCTTGACCGGTCTTCGCACCGAGCGCTCCTTGTTCGACAAGGCGACGCATTTCAGCCGGAACCGCGAACGTCTCCTTCTCTTCGCCTTCAGGCAACAAGTCATAGACGTTGTTTGCGACATGAACGAACGTGTCGATGCCGACGACGTCGAGTGTCCGGAACGTCGCTGACCCTGGGCGACCAAGGAGTGGACCTGTGACGGAATCGACTTCCCCGATCGAATAGCCACCTTTTTTCATCTCATCCATCGTTACGAGGAGACCGTATGTCCCGATCCGGTTGCCGATGAAGTTCGGTGTGTCCTTCGCGATGACGACACCTTTCCCGAGTCGTTCCTCTGCGAATTGTTTCATGAAGTCAACGACACGTGGATCCGTGTCTGACGTCGGAATCAACTCGAGTAACTTCAGATAACGTGGTGGGTTAAAGAAGTGTGTCCCGAGGAAACGACGATTAAACGATTCCGAGCGTCCTTCGCGCATCGCTTCGATCGAGATGCCTGATGTGTTCGAGCTGACGATCGCATCTTTCCGAATGAACGGTTCGATTGTTTTAAACAATTGCTGTTTGACATCGAGTCGTTCGACGACGACTTCAACGATCCAGTCCGCTTCCTTCAGACGCTCTAAATCGTCTTCTAAGTTTCCGACCTCGATGAAGTCGATCAATTTCTTTGACGCGAGTGGTGCTGGATTTTGTTTCAAGAGTTTTTCGCGGTTATCGCGCGCGATGCGGGAGCGGACGCGCGGATCACTCAGCGTCAAACCCTGCTTCTCTTCTTGTGCCGTAAGTTCTTTTGGTACGATATCAAGCATCAATGTCCGTATGCCAGCATTCGCAAGATGTGCCGCGATGCCTGCACCCATCACCCCTGAACCGATGATGACGGCGAATTGGATGTGTTTCGTCAACTGGATTGTGGTCGGCTGACCGATTTGACTCGCCATGATATACCCCCTGAGTTTAAATTGAATGAACAACCATTCATTATACTGACAAAAAAAGAAGCCAATCGGTTTTCGTTTGCTTCTTCTACATCTTCATCATAAATGAATAATGATTCAGTAGCAATAAAAAATCAGTCAATGGACAAATTTTCCTGTTAGACTAATAAAAAGGAGTGGTTGAAAATGAGTCAAACTGAGCACGTATGGAATCAAAAAGCCGCTGACTGGGCGGAGCGCGCTGATGATATGTGGACGAATGGTAGCCGCAAAACCGTTTTGCCGTTCTTACGAAAAATGATCACCGGTGGTCGGTTGCTTGATCTCGGTTGTGGCGATGGTGCCGCCTGTCGCTTACTGACACCGGACTTTCAGACAGTTGGGCTCGATGTCTCTGACGAGATGATTCGAATCGCCCGTGAGAAGTCACCCGAGCAGACGTTCATCGTTGGAACGGGCGAAGCATTGCCGTTCGGCGATTATGCATTTGACGTCGTTCTTGCCGTCAACTCACTCGAATGGTCGACACGTCCCGTCCAGGTGTTACAAGAAATCGAACGCGTCGCCCCACTTGTCGTCATCAGTCTACTCGGTCCGACAGCCGCACCACGGCAACTTGCTTATCGTCGTCTGTATGGCGAAGAAGTCGCGATGGGGAATACGATGATGCCGTGGGAATTGCTGCAATTAGCGAAAGAACGGGGTTGGACGTTACTTGATGAAGCAGTCATCCAAAAGGAAGGCGCCGTCATGACAGGACACCGGTTACTTGATCAAGCCCATGCCTTCTCATGTTTATTTGCTTTTCAGACGACGGCTGTAAGGGAGAGATAAATATGTCACACAGTACCTTTTATACGTCTATATTAATAGCTTTATGTATTGTTTTATTATTTTACATTGATGCTCTCGATGTTCTAGAAAGATGGCAATTCTTCCTACTCTTTATTGGTCTCTTATTCTGTATACAGGCATTGGGGGACCGTTTATTTCGACGTTATCGGGAGAAACGTTTCCAACCACAAACTACTGTCTTCTTACAAACTACTGTCTTCTTAATGATTGGTTTATTTGCTGGGATGGTGTTTCTAGGTAATATCATTTGGCCATGATGCGAAATGATCGATGTAACGCACTATTCACCTCACTGTCTTCTCACCCGCTTTCCCCAGGCGAGACACAAGCCAGTCTTCCTCATCCCTCGGATGACTAATCCGGGTCTTGTTTGTCTCTGACAGCGCGATAAAACGTCGCGCTTTTTCCTGTAGGAGTCGGGTGAAGACATGTGAGGTAGCTTAGATATAGTAAACGGTCTCTCACTAGAAGTTAAGAGACCGTTTTTAGTTGATTTCATTCAATTTGAGACTGCAAATCACATTGTCTTCATCACACCGGTAACGGTAATGATAAGTGTGAATCAAGATCGTCTACTTACTAAAATTCGTTTAGTATTTTAAGAAGTACTTTTTACAGATTCAATCTTCTAAGTCATATTTCAAACTAGAAAATGAACGACTTACCTTAAAATTGAAATCAATAAGAGTATTTAAATCGTATTTCTTTTGCTGATACATCTCTTTCATGAATTGCAAGAAAATGTAGCAACACGTATATAAATCGTCTCCAGTGTCTTCTCTCATCGAAGCATAATCAATTTCTTCACCTAGCGAATCATACACAATCGTTTCAAACTCTAAATTCGTATGCCACATAAAATCTAAAAATCCTTGTAGGACTGCCTTCTTATACATATCTAGTGGAAAAGTAGCCAAGATTTTATTTTTATAATAAAACTCTACTACTTTTTTTTGATAGAAAAATCGAATGATAAAGTTAGAAGAAATTTCCTCGCTCTCATATTGTAAAGACCAGTTTGATTTTTCAATGTCATATAGTTCACTTGTCGATACACTTTTTATTAAAGCGTGCCAAAACATGTATAGCTCACTTACATGTGCGTCAAAGGGAAGTGGTTCACCATCTATACAAAAAACAACTTTTCCAGAAGGATACCCGTCAGTTCGACCAAATGCATAATTAAATACATCGTTGTCTTTTAAATCGGTCATCTTTATGAACCCTGGGTATTCTTGATTAATATCTAGTTCTTTTTTTTCAGGAGGAATTTTAATGAAACTCTTAACTTCCAAATGCATAATAAAATCGTCCTTTCATTTATGAGCATACTTCCTACCTGAGGACAGCGAAGAATTCGAAGACGTCCAATATACTCTATGTCTTTATCATCCATGCGTTCGCTGATGTATCTGTCGCAAACACTCTTCAATCAAGACAAGACTCGATTGTCCTTCCCATTTCAATCGGAAATAGAGTGTCTGCAACATCTGTTTGACGTTACGATACGTCGTCCACTCCGCATCCCCCCATGTCACGTCACTCTCAAGCCACTCCTTAATATTACGTTCGATTCGTTGTAATAGGAGGCCTTCCGACAGTCCATGGCGACAAGCTTGCAACCATGCCGTCACCATCCGGTCCGCTTCTTCATCGATATAGAGATAATCGGACCGTGTCAACTGACGAATCATCGCATCAATCGCTCCGAGTTCCTCCTGCGGACGACTCGCTGTATGCGTAAACCAAACCGCATAGACATCGGCGATATGTGCCATGCTGTGTGCCCACCCCATTCCATCAATGAATCCACGGACATCCTTCTCTTGCTCCAAATAGGTTTTTAAGTAAGTCGACAGCCGATTCAGCTGACTTTGCGTCAATAAGTGTCTTGTTTTATCCATCACTAACAGTTCAGCAAGTGCTAATGCTGAAAATGATCGTGTCAGAACAGCTGTTGTGTCCGCTGTTCCCATCCGGTACATCAATCCATGCCCGCTTAAAATGAAATCGAAAATTCGATTGGTGTCTTCTATCGTAAAGGACTCTGATGCGATGTAGGTCGCTAACTGCGGATAGATCAATCCATCCCGCAACTCAGAATCCGTCGAACCAATATGTAGAAGTAACTCATCGAGTAATGCAGGCGTTGTATTCGCGTTTTGTTGCAACAGTTCCTTTAACTCTTGTTCTGTGCGTGCCATTCTGTCATCTCCTCTCTAAATCAAAAAAAGACGATGCAACGTTGCATCGCCTTCTTTTCTTATCCTTTAACCATCCCTTTAAGAACGAAGGCAACGTTTGCCGGTCGTTCTGCTAAGCGGCGCATGAAGTAACCGTACCAGTCACGTCCATAAGGGACGTAGACGCGGACTTTATAGCCTTGTTTGACGAGTTCGAGTTGACGCTCGACACGGATACCGAATAACATCTGGAATTCGAACTGGTCTTTTTCAATCCCGTTTTCTTTAGCGTAACGGATAACTTGCTCGATCATCGCATCGTCATGCGTTGCGACGGCAGCATAGTTTCCGAGTGATAATTGTAATTTCACGAGCTTGATGTAGTTGTGATCGACGTCTTCTTTTTCTGGGAACGCCACCGTTGCCGGCTCTTTGTATGCTCCTTTGACGATTCGGAGATTCGTTTCGAAACGTCCGACACGTTTGATATCATCTTCCGACCGGTAGAGATACGACTGGATGACCGTTCCGATGTTATCGAAAGATTGGCGCAATTCTTCAAACAATTGAATCGTCTTTTCACAACGTGGCTCATCTTCCATGTCGATTGTGACGAAGACACCAAGTTCTTTCGCTCGCGTTAAGATCCGTTCCATGTTCGAGCGGATCAAGTCGTCCGAAATATCGAGTCCGAGTGATGTCAGTTTCAACGAGAGTTGCGAGTCTAATTTTTCTTCCGCAATCATCTCTACCGCACGAATACATTCCTGTGTCATCATCTCTGCTTCCGCCACCGTCGAGATGAACTCCCCTAAATGGTCCATCGTGACGCATAACCCTTTTGCGTTCAATTCCTGGATCGCCCGTTTTGATGCTTCCAATGAATCCCCTGCCACGAAGCGACTTGCTCCGAATTTAAGCCCGTATCGCTTGGCGAGACCGTTCAATGTCTTGTTTTGCGATAAGAAGATAAAACCATCCCGTAGTACTTTTTCCATCACTCATGATTCCCCCTAAATAAATGCTAGGCTGTTTTACCGTATCGGTTCACATCTCTGCACTCATATTATGCCATAAAGCGCTTACATACGCTCTTTATTTCGTTTATTTTTGAGAATCCGTTGAGCAACAAGTCCTACGGCAAAGAATAGGACATATAGTCCGATCGCAACGAAAAATTGCCAGGAGAACGGATCACGAAGGCTTGAGCCGATATTGTTGTAAACGAACGCACCGGGAATGATCCCGAGATAGTTGGCGATAGCGAACTGTTTAAAGCGGATTTTCGATAATCCAGACGCGTAGCTGATCGCGTCAAACGGAAATAGTGGAATCAACCGAACGACGAGCACGACGAGGAAACCGTTCGTCGCAATCCGTTCGTCGAGTACGTTCAGCTTCCCTTTTCCAATCAACTTCTCGACGCCACGGCGACCGAGCAATCGAGCGATCCAAAAGCTGAGCAAACCGCCGGTACCAGCACCAATAACATCAAGTAACGTTCCGAGCCACGGTCCGTACGTATACCCACCAAATAACGTAAGCAAGCTCGCCGGGAAAAAGACGAGTGGTCGGACAGTGTAGGCGAGCACGTAAAGCAACATCCCGGTCAGACCTTGATCCCGTACCCAATCCGATAATGCTTGAATGTCGAATTGCTCCAACATTCCCGACATCCGGAAATACAGGAGCAATCCAAGTCCAAACATAAAATACAGCGTGATCGGGAGCCAGTCCCGGAGCCGTAGTTTCTTCATGACATCGTCGCCGGAGCAACGTAGTAGAAAATCGAGAGGAAGATCAGGACACTGCCGGCAAGGACGAACAGATGCCAAATCGCGTGGTTATACGGCAAGCGTGCCCAAACGTAGAAAATGACGCCAAGAGAATACGAGAGTCCCCCACCGAGAAGCAGTAAGAAGCCTTGTAACCCGAGTGCTTCATAGATCGGCTTGATTGCAAATAGACAACACCAGCCGAGAATCAGATAAGATGCATTCGAAATCCAAACGTACTTACCTGTCGAATAGAGCTTCCAGATGATGCCGAGCGTTCCGACACCCCAGACGATTCCAAGCAACGTCCAGCCGAGCGGACCACGGAGTGTGATCAAAGCGAACGGTGTATAACTACCGGCAATCAAGAGATAGATACCGGCGTGATCTAAAATTTGCAAGACCTTGTTCGCTTTCGTATGCATCAGCGAATGCATCAAGGTCGAGAACAGATAAAGGAGAATCATCGTTGCCCCGAAGATACTGACAGCGGTGACGTTCCAAGCGCTACCTGATTTCGTCGCCTGCAAAATCAATAGGACCAGCGCGACGATACTGAAAATGACACCCAATCCGTGTGTAATGGCACTGGCGATTTCCTCTTTCAAGGAATCACCTTTTGCGAGCAGCTCTTCGATCGTTTCTTTCGATTGTTGCTTGATCGTTTGCTTAAGTTCTTTTTTGGTAACCAATCGAACACCTACTTTCTGACTGAAAAACATACGACTATGTGTTTGATTATACGCCCTTACGAGACAGCATGCCTATTGAAAGATTCTGTCGATTTGATGACAACCGTCATCTGTTTGTCTTTTCCCATTTCTCTATCAAAAAAATCCACATCGCGTATGCGATATGGATTCTGTTTACCACTGTTCAATATCCGGGCGATCCTTGAACGTCGATTTTGTTCCGTGACGTTCGTTAAGGACGGCTTCGACTTCTTTGAATGAGACACCACGCTCAGCGAGCAAGACCGTTAAGTGATACAACAAGTCTGCTGTCTCTTCTGCTAACGTATCGTTACCGGCGAGGACGACTTCAAATGCCTCTTCGCCGAATTTCTTCGCGATCTTCTCATACCCAGAAGCGATCAAATAGTTCGTATAGGATTCTGCTTCCTTGGCGTCAATCTTCGCTTTGACCGTCTGTTCCAGTTCGTATAACATCGGGCACCTCCACTTCCGTATAGAAACAACTGCGATTTCCGGTATGGCATGTCGGACCGTTCGCTTTGACCGCAATCAATAGACTGTCCTGATCACAATCGATCCACATCCGTTTGAGCTCAAGCGTGTTCCCGCTCGTCTCCCCTTTCGTCCAAAGACGATTCTTCGTCCGTGAGAAGAAGGTGACAAGACCGGTCGCAAGCGTCTTATCATAGGCGGCTTGGTCCATGAAGCCGACCATCAAGACATCGTTCGTCTGCTCGTCGACGACGACAGCAGCGACGAGTCCTTTTGAAAAATTCAATGTCGTCATCGGACTTTGACTCCCCGTTCTTTGAGGTAAGCTTTCGTTTCCGGCATCGTGTATGTCGCTTCATGGAAAATCGAAGCAGCTAAGGCTGCGTCGGCGCCTGCTTCCAAACCTTCCGCCAAGTGATCGAGCGTTCCAACACCGCCGGAAGCAATGATCGGCACGTTGACGACTTCACGCAGACGACGGATCAAGGCGAGGTCATAGCCGTTTTTTGTGCCGTCAGCGTCCATCGACGTGACGAGTAACTCACCGGCACCAAGCGCGACCGCTTCCTGCGCCCATTCGATCGCGTCACGTCCGACCGGTTGTGTGCCACCGTGTGAGAAGACCCCCCACGAGTCGCCTGTCTGTTTCGCATCGATTGCGACGACCGTCGCTTGGACACCAAACAGCCGGCTGACTTCTTGAATCAATTGCGGATTTTGAAGCGCTGACGAGTTGAGTGAGACTTTATCAGCACCGGCACGAATCAACCGTTTCGCATCTTCAATCGTCTTAATTCCGCCACCAACCGTAAACGGCATATAGATGACTTCTGCGACGCGTTCGACGATATCAAGCATCGTTTCGCGTCCTTCTTGGGTTGCTGAGATATCGAGCAAGACGAGTTCGTCCGCCCCTTGCTCGTAATAGTATTTCGCGACGGCGACCGGGTCACCAAGATCACGTAAGTTCTGGAATTTAACCCCTTTGACGACACGCCCTTCCTTGACGTCAAGACAGGGAATGATTCGTTTCATCAACATACGCGTAACACCTCTTTTAAGGCGAGTGATCCGTCGAGTAACGCCCGACCGACGACTGCTCCGTCCATCCCGATTTCTTTCAGACGCGCGACGTCGTCAACTGTCGTCACACCACCGGAAGCAATCAATTCGACCCCTTCCCGTTTTAACCGATCGAGGCCATCGACGTCTGGTCCCATCATCATCCCGTCACGTGAAATGTCCGTATACAGGAACGTCTTGATCCCTTTACCGATCAAGTGTGTCATTGCCTCTTCGAGCGTCCAACCGCTCGCTTCAAGCCAACCGCGAGTTTGGACGATGCCTTCTTTGGCATCCAACGCAACGGCCAGTTTATCACCAGCGAGGGCAATCATCTGCTCGAGTAACGCTTCGTCTTCAAGAGCGACCGTGCCGACGAGAATCCGGTCGATTCCGGCACCGACGTATGCTTCGACGGTCTCGATGTTACGGACACCACCACCAGCTTCCACGAACAACCCGGTCTCCTTTTTGATGTCGGCGATCAAGTTCAAGTGCAATGGTTCGCCGGCTTTCGCCCCGTCAAGATCGATCAAGTGGATTGCTGTTGCCCCGTCTTCTTTGAAGCGCTTCGCGATCGTCAGTGCATCGCCGAAGAATGTCTGTTGGTCAAAATCTCCTTGCTTCAGGCGTACAGCCTGTCCGCTCATTAAATCGATTGCTGGGTAGAGTTGCATGTCGTCTCTCTCCATTCCTTCAGTAGTTTCAGTCCGACTTCGCCACTCTTTTCCGGGTGGAACTGCATCCCGGTGACTTGTCCTTTTTGAACGATTGCTGGGACGAGACGTCCGTATTCAACCGCGTCGACGATCCATTCTGGGTCACAAACAGCGCCGTACGAGTGGACGAAATAGACCGCTTCGCCGTGGTTCGTCAGCTGGTGCCAACCCATGTGCGGCAAGCGGACGTCGCTCGGTAGTTTTTCGATCGTTCCCGGTAAGATCCCGAGACCTTCCGTCAGTCCATCTTCGTCACTTGATTCAAAGAGCAGTTGCATTCCGAGACAAATTCCGAGGAATGGTTTCTTTTCCGCTTGTTCTTTTAAGAAGTCGACGAGTCCCGTTTCCTTCAGGCGCTCCATTGCCGGTGCATAAGCACCAACACCCGGTAAGACAAGTGCTTCTGCTTGGTCGAGCAACTCCGTGTCACTCGTGACGATGACTGCTTCGCCGAGCTCCTTTAACGCCCGCTCGACATTCGCGATATTCCCGACGCCATAATCGACGATTGCTATCATTGATCAATCAACCCTTTCGTAGACGGTACCCCTTCGCTCGTCACGGCGACTGCCTGACGGACGGCTCGACCGAGTGCTTTGAACAACCCTTCGATCATGTGGTGGGTGTTTGAACCATATAAGACTTCGGCATGAATTGTCATCCGAGCACTCCGGGATAAGCCTTGGAAGAACTCTTCTGCGAGTTCCGTATCAAAGTCACCGAGCTTCGGATTCTTGAAACTAGCACGGAAGACGGTGAACGGACGACCGCTGAAATCAAGGACGACCGACGCAAGGGTCTCATCCATCGGTACACGCGATTCGCCGTAGCGTTCGATCCCGGCTTTATCACCGAGTGCTTCCGTCAATGCTGCCCCGAGGACGATCGCGGTATCTTCGACTGTGTGATGGGCATCAATCCACGTATCACCTTTTGCGGTTACCTTCAGACCAATCCGGGCCTGGAAGGCAAATAATGTCAACATATGATCAAAGAAGCCGACACCGGTCTTGATCTCAACCGGACCTCCTGCGAGATCAATCTCGACTTTGATGTCTGACTCTGCACTTACTCGTTCGCTTGCGCCACGCCGCATCGTAATTCCTCCTCTACACACGTTTCTAATACTTGCATCGCTTCTGGTGATCCACAACTGACACGGAAGGCCTGGTCAAACAAACGGATTCGTAATCCGACGTCAGCACAACGCTGCGTAAAGCGTTCGGCTACCGGATACTCGACATAGACGAAGTTCGCTGCACTCGGATATGTCTTGCCGATCGGGGCGAGAATCCGTTCGATCGCTTCGCGGCTCGCGTACGTTTCTTCTAAGACCCGATCGAGTTCCGGTTCTGCCATGATGGCGATGCCGACAGCTGCTGATAGACCAGAGACGTTATACGGTGATTTAATCTGTTCGATTTCTTCAATGATTTGTTCGCTCGCGATGACAAAACCAAGTCGGAGCGATGCGAGTCCGAACGCTTTTGAGAGCGTCCGTAAGATAATCGCTTTCGGATACTCTTCCAGTAGATGAAGCATCGATTGTTCGAGCGCGAAGTCGATGTAGGCCTCATCGATGACGACGTATTTACCACTGTCGAGCAAGCGACGGATGTCCGCTTCCTTCCGGAGGACACCAGACGGATTGTGTGGGTGGCTCAGGAAGATGATCTCACCCGGTGCTGCGATCAATCCCTCAACGTCAAGCGCCATCTCGTCAAGTAACGGTACCCGTTCAAACGGTGCCCGTGCGCGGTCAGCGTAGAACTGGTACATGACGAAGTCAGGTTCTGAGGCGATGACCGGCATGCCGGGTCCCCCGTAGCGGGCACATAAGTAGCCGATTAACTCGTCCGAGCCGTTTCCGGCGACGAGTTGCGTCGGACGGACACCGGCGTATGTTGCGTACGATGCCTTAACTTGATCGATGATCTCGACAGGATATTCATTTAAAGGGAACGTTGCGATCAATTCCTGGATCGCTTCGATCCCGACTGGACTGTGGGTCGTGAATCGTTCGTTTTGGTGTAATCGCATTAGTCTTCCCTCACTTCGATGGCTTGTGCGTGTGCTTCGAGTCCTTCGACCCGAGCAACGGTCTTCGCTGCGTTCGCGAGACGTTGTACGCCTGCGCGTGTTGCTTCGAGCATCGTCTGGTGGCGCAGGAACGTCCGTGCTGATAATCCAGACGCAAAACGAGCTGTTCCGGATGTCGGTAAGACGTGGTTCGTTCCGGCGACGTAATCACCAAGTGTTTCCGGTGTCTCGTGACCGAGGAAAATCATCCCGGCGTGACGGATCGATTTGACGACCTCTTGCGGATTGGCAACGGCAAGTTCCAAGTGTTCCGCTGCGAGACGGTTCGCTTCTTCGATCGCTTTCTCAAGTGGAGCGACGAAGACGCCACCGTTTTCCATTGCACGACGGGCAATCTCTTGACGCGGCAATTGTTGTAAGCGTCGCTCGATCTCCGCATCTACCGCTTGTTTCATCTCTTCCGTCGGCACGAAGGCGATCGCGACAGCATCACGGTCGTGTTCGGCTTGCGCGAGTAAGTCTGCTGCGATCCGGTCTGGATGCGCTGTTTCGTCCGCGATGACGACGACTTCTGATGGACCAGCGACGGAGTCGATGCCGACAATTCCGTAGACTTGGCGTTTTGCTTCAGCGACGAAGCGGTTCCCGGGTCCGACGATCAAATCGACGGCTTGGATGCTTTCTGTTCCGAATGTCAGCGCGGCGACAGCTTGTGCTCCACCAATCGTATAGATTTCTGTCACACCAGCGATCCGAGCCGCAACGAGCACCTCATCACTTAAGTTCGTCATCGGTGTCACCATGACGACGCGTTCGACACCAGCAACTTTCGCTGGGATGGCGTTCATCAAGACCGTCGACGGATAACTTGCTGCACCACCTGGAACGTAGATCCCGACCGAATCAACGGGAACGAACCGTTGACGTCGTGTCACGTCTGCTTCGACGAGTTCGATGTCGGACGGCAGTTCTTGTTCGTGCCATTCGACGAGTCGTGTCGCCATCAACTTCAACGAGTCGATCAAGTTGGCATCTGCCTGTTCGAAGGCTTGTGTGATCCGTGTTTCACTAAGACGGAAGTCCTCGAGATCGACCTGATCGAATTGGTTCGTGTAATCGCGGACAGCAGCGTCACCGTCTGTTGCGACGCGTTCGAGAATCGCGCGGACCGCGAGCTCCGTGTCGCGATCGATGCTGAAAGGTTTTGTCGGTGTCATGATCGTGTCACTCCTTCTGTCAATTGCTCGAGCAAGCGGATGACTTCCACCCGCTTCCGTTTTAACGTCCATTCGCTCGTAAAGAATCGAGCGCTGATATCGATGATTTTTTCGTATTCGTTTAGTCCGTTTGCCCGTAACGTCTCACCTGTCTCGACGATATCGACGATTGCGTCAGCAAGACCGAGTAACGGTGCTAGTTCGACAGAACCGTTTAACGGTACGATGTCGACGTCGACACCGAGTTCGCTGAAGTAGCGTTTCGCGATGACCGGATACTTCGTCGCAATCCGGACGCGGCGTCCACCTTCAAATTGCAACGGCTCCTTCGCGCAGACCGACATCCGGCAGACACCAAACGGTAATTCCGCGAGTTCTGATAGTTCTTGATCCGATTCGAGTAAGATATCACTCCCCGTAATCGCGACATCGAGGACACCTTGAGCAACGTACGGAATCAAGTCCGATCCTTTCATGAAGACGAATTCGTGCTCGCCCCGTTTGACGATCAGTTCGCGTTCAATGGCTCCCCATGTCTCGACGCCAGCTTCTTTCAGATAACGTTCTGTCGCTTTCGACAGCCGTCCTTTCGTAATTCCGATTCGCATTTAGAGCACCTCCGCCAACTGTTCGACCGAGAATCCGATGCCGAACGCCTGTTGTTCTTGTCCGAATTGTTCATAAAGCCGGTCGTAGCGTCCACCGACGAGGACAGGTTCCGTCACGCCTTCGATGAAACCGTGGATCGTGATCCCGTCGTAATACGTCTGTAAGCCCATTTGACCGAAGTCGAGATCAGCATTGACGGCTTCCGCGAGATCAAGCACGGCATTGAGTCGTGTCTCGTCGACGTACGGTAGGATCGTTTCTGCTCCTTCACGTCCGAATAATAAAGGAAGTTTTGCAAGCAAGGCATCATCGAGTTGACCCGCGATACGCTTCAGTTCGATGACGTTACGTAAACGGAGCATCTGTGTCACTTGGTCGCGTAAGTGGTGATCACCGACGCGTGTCTCGATCAAATGCTCGATTAATCCGGCATCACCGATCGAGAGTGTGACTTCTTTTCCTGTCAGTTCTTCGACGAGTCGGACCGCGAGTTGAATTGCTTCGACTTCTGCGATTTGTCCCCGTTCCTCGAATCCGACCTGGAACTTCTCTTCCGGTTGAAAGACCGAGCCACTGTAGAAGACACGTTTATATTGTTCGCGACCACGTTCGCTAAGGGCACGCGCGACACTAGTCGTAAAATCCATCCGAATCTGTTCCCGTCCACCGATTTCCTCAATTAAGGGGGTGATTAATCGGGTATAGTTAGATTGTTCGATTCCATCTTCGAGCTGACGGATGACTTGCTGGAGCCGCGTTGCCGAGGCGCCGACGTAGTCCGTCGCTCCATCCTTGAGTCGAATCGTAGAAAATGATTGCATACTCCCACTCCTTTATCTTATTATCACTGTACCACGCTAAATTATTTAACGATAAGATACCGCGTTTCGGGCACATTGTCAATCGCTTTGCTTGCCAATTCTAAAAAATCGGAGGGTTACTCATGCAATTATTGAAATGGGACGGTCACGTCCACAGTCCATATTGTCCACACGGTACGAAGGATCCACTTGAAGCCTACATCGAGCGTGCCTTAGAGCAAGGCTTAGAACGGATCAGCTTCACGGAACATGCCCCTTTACCTGAAGGTGTGACGGATCCTGCACCAGATAACGATTCCGGAATGTCGTTTGCGACAGCCGATGCCTACCTGAAGGAATTAACGCAACTCCGCGAGACATACAAGAATCAGATCGACATCCGGATCGGGATGGAGTTCGACTACTGGGAAGGACATGTCGACGGGACGCGTGACATCATCGCTCGCTACGCTGACATCTTGACCGACGGGATTCTTTCACTGCATTACTTATACATTGATGATCAGTATTACGGCGTCGACTTCAGTAAGGAAAGCTTCGGTGAGATCGTCACGAAACTCGGAAGCGTCACGGCGGTCCACGAACGCTATTATGAAGGCATCCAAGCCCTCGTCATGACGGACCTCGGTGCACACCAGCCGAAGCGCCTCGGTCACTTGACGTTACCGACGAAGTTCATCCAAGCCTATCCGCTCGAGTCGAACCCAACGAACCTCGACGACACGTTACGGAAGATCCGTCAGGCGAACTTCACACTCGACGTCAACACAGCAGGACTCCGGAAGCCGTTATGCGGTCTTTCCTATCCTTACCCGGAACTCTTGCAAGTCACGCAGTCGTTATCGATTCCACTCGTCTATGGATCAGATGCCCATCTCGCAAAAGATGTCGGTGCTGATTTTGATTTCAAATGGTAAACAAAAATCCGGATGCCGCAGCGTCCGGATTTTTTTGTTTAGGAATATGGAAAATCAGCAGCGTCGACAGGAGCAATCGATCGTGCTAATTTTTTTAATTGTGCTAGCGACACGTTACCGGACAGGAGGACGATTTGATTGTCCTCGACGAAATAGAGGTTCGTTTTCCCTTGTTTCTGCTCGAAGTAAACCGTCTGCCCGTTCGCAAGTGTCGTTTCCTTCCAGTCCTCGCCTTGAACATCTTGCTTTGGAACAACGGTTAGCAGAATCATTTGGGACTTCGTGTGGAAGAACCAAACACTATCGTCCCCATTAGGAGTCGAACTACTCATAATCGCTTGGAATGTCGAGAACGGTAAATTCAAGCCGCGAGCAGAACTACTCTTCTTAATATTTTGAACGTCGTCATACGAGACGCCTCCTAACATCCAGTTCTTCTCTTGCTTGGTATACTCTAGTACAGCAAGACGATCTGCTCCTTTTGGGTAACGCAGCGTTACGTAAGCATGATTTCCGACAACGATACTGCTCCAGATATCGCCTTCAGTCGGATGCGCTTTTGTTCCATCCTTAAAGTAAAACGTCACGTGACGACGGAAATCCGCTTCAAACGAATCCTGTTCTGAAAAGTCCTTCGCTTTAATGCGTTGTACGATGGCATCGGGATTATTTACATCTTCAGCAGTATTATCCTCGATCCAGTGTGATCTAAGCTGATTCACTGGCGGACTTTGGTCTGATTCCATACAACCGGTCAAAATACTTGCAGCGAATAATGCACTGATTACACCAATCCGTTGAAATCGCATGACAATCTCCTTTTCCTCTTTTTTCCTTTCTTTGAGTATCTCACGTTGCGGGACTACGTCTTTAAGAAAATTACGAAAAGAAGGAAAGGAGAATTTCTGATTAATACGCATTTATACATGAAGAGATCTACAGACAAAAACAGACTAGCCCTCTTCGATTGAAGAGAACTAATCTGTTTCGTGTGTTTCACTCTAAGTTGGCATGTTTCCCGTACATCGTTTGTGAATCAAGCCGCTTATCTTCCATGATCTGCAGAATCAAAGCATCATAAAACAACAACATCGTCTGTTCGAACAACGAGCCCATCGGTTGAACCGTCTCATCTGCTGATGCCGTTTGTTCTTTCGGAACTCCAGGCAGTTGGACGACCAAGTCGGCTAATCGCGCTAGCGTTGACGTCGGATTGATCGTTACGACGGCAACCGTTCCACCGAGTTGCTGTGCTTTCTCGACGATTGGAACCAGGGTTTTCGTCTCACCCGACCCGGAACCGACGATTAACACGTCACCCTCGCGTAAATTCGCCGTGACCGTCTCGCCGACGACATACGCGTCAAGTCCCATGTGCATCAGCCGCATGACGAACGCTTTCCCCATCAAGCCGGAGCGACCGGCTCCTGCGAGAAAGATTCGGTTCGCTTGCAGCACAGCATCTGCCAGTTCTTTTGTCTCCGTCGCATCGATCGCTTCGACCGTCGAAGTCAGCTCTTCGATAATCGTTTGAATGTGTGTCATTTACGCCTCTTGCAGCATCCGGTGCATCGTTGACGCTGTCTCTTGTTTATCATCTTGTCCCGTGATCCCACCACCGACGATGATCAGGTCAGGACGTGCTGCGATGACTTCCGGTAACGTCTCCATCTTGATGCCACCCGCAACAGCTGTTTTTGCATTTGTCACAACTGACTTGATTGTCGCAAGATCCTCGAACGAGTTTTGACCGACTGCTTGGAGATCGTAACCTGTGTGGACACAGATGTAGTCGACGCCTAACGCATCAAGTTCTTTTGCACGTGTTGCGATATCTTTCACAGCAATCATATCGACGAGAATCTGTTTACCTGATTTTTTTGCTTCTTCGACTGCCCCTTTGATCGACATGTCTTCGGCTGCACCAAGGATCGTCACGATGTCGGCACCGTGTGCGACAGCTTGGCTGACTTCGTAGCCGGCAGCATCCATGATTTTCAAGTCAGCGAGGACCGTTAAGTTCGGGAACGCGGCTTTCATTTCTTTGACGGCGCGAAGCCCCTCGTTGATGACGACCGGTGTGCCGATCTCAACGATATCTAGATTGTCTTCCCCGATTTCTTTGACTAAAGCAATCGCACCTGCTGTATCGACTAAATCGATGGCGAGTTGTAATTTCATTCTGTATCTCTCCCATTCTTCTCTGTATTGTCGTACCTGACACTTCCTTCAGACGTTCAAGAAGGAACAGGACTAAATATAATCCGCAGGAGCATTCTTGAGAAGTACGCACTTTTAATTTACATAGTGCGGTTTTTCATACATAGTGCGGAAAAGTATACTGTCGAACGTAAGAAAGTCTATACTGGAGCAGGAGGTGGAACGATGCCACATTTTGAAGACCGTCAGTTTAATTGTGAGAAGGAATTGACCCTCTCGATCATCGGGGGAAAATGGAAGATGCTCATTCTTTGGCACTTAGGCAAAGAAGGAACGAAACGCTTCGGGGAACTGAAAAGTCTGATGCCCGGGATCACGCAACGGATGCTCGTCAATCAACTACGGGAACTCGAAGACCACCATATCATTCACCGGGAAGTCTATCCGGTCGTACCACCGAAGGTCGAATACTCGTTGACACCGCATGGACATAGCTTAATGCCAATTTTAGATGCGATGTACGACTGGGGTAAGGATTATGCGAAAAACGTTCTTGAGATCGACTTCGAACAACAAAAGATATCCCCATAAAAAAGATGCTCATGGTCTCGTCTCTTTTCAGAGATAAGTCCACGGAGCATCTTTTTAGGATTCTTCTGTCGTATAGATCTTCGACATCGCCAGTTCATCAACGTATTCTCCATCGATGAAGAGAGACGCAATCTGCGTTCCTTCAATGTTGAAGCCAAACTTATGATAGAGCTCGATTGCCCGCAGGTTATCCTTGCGAACCGTCAACTCGAGTCGGACGAGTCCCGCTTCAATGGCAAACGCATCGACTGCCTCAAATAGACCCGCACCGAGTCCACGACCGGTATAAGCATCCAGTAAGCCGATGACGAGATTTGCCCGATGACGAATCCGAATCGGTCCACCACCGACGACGAGCACGTATCCGACGAGTTGTTCATCGACGTCCACTACGAAGATGTCTGAGTTCGTAGCCTGACCGAACTTCTCGATGAACGCCTCGGCTTGTTCCGTTGACAGGACGCGTTCCTCCGGCTCATACAACATATATTTTGTTTCCCGATCAATGCGTCGCATTAAGTCCGATAAGGCTTTTCCGTCCATCAAGGTAGCGCGTCGTATCATAGGTGTCAGCTCCGTTCAAAGGAATCACATAAAAAATATTCTGTAATTTCCCCCAAAAATTAGTAGTTAAGATTAGGTACTTGATTGAGCTTTTACGTTTGAAAGAACTAAATCATAAATTAACTTCCCTAAAATTTCATTTTTTTGATTTTCTTCATCATTTAGTATTAAACTTGATAAATTATCTATAGAGTATTCATCAAATAGATTAGGAAATTGTTTTTTTAATTGACTCTTATATAATGCATTCAAAATATAGCTTTGTTCTATTTTTTTATTTACATAGCCTCTATATTCATTATAAACACTCTCTAATTGAAAAAGTGCAACGTTGTTATAAATCATATACTTCTCAGTATCGGATTCACAATTCGCATGAATTCCAATTTTATAATCCTCACTTTTCCCTAGGGCGATATCCACAAAATTAACTTTTTTAATCGTTTTAATTTCATCCAAAATGAATATTTTATTAAAATTATAGGTTTTTTGTACCTTATTAAAATTTTTTTCAATGGTATTTTTTACAGCAGTAATACATTTTCTTTGAATTGAGTTCTTTTTCTTTTGTGATTCGTATTTTTTTCTTTCAGTAAGAATTTTTCCATATTCTATACTTAATTCAGAAATTAATTTTTCATTTAATTCTAGGGCTTCCAGTTCACCTAAACTCATTAATTGTCGTAATTTCATAAAATAAATATGGAGGCTTTGGGAAATTTTCAAGATGCATTTGTACATAGCTTCGTTTTCACTATTAAACTCTTTTATCTCTAAAAGCGATTCATATATTTTATTTAAATCTTCTTCATCTTTGTTGAACTCCTCAATTTTTTCGAAATCGAATAAATCATTTTTGGAAGTTAAATCTAAATAATATCTTTCCTCTTTGGAAAAACCTGCCCCTTCGACTTCCCCCAATTTCTCAAAAGCACTTTTAAAGTCGTCTTTAGAGTAAATAAATTTAAACTTAAATTTATTTACTAAGTTTTTATCATAAGGAGAGAAATTCCTTGTAAAACTTGTATAATAAGCACTCTTGAAACGCTGATTACAATATATACAACTCGGAACTAAATTAGATAATGTAATCGCAAAAATCGGAAAAATACTTTTTGGTAAAAAGTGATCTAAATCGGCCATTCCTCTTGATGAGGCTCCTGATAGAAATTGATTAGATTGAACCGTATGAATAAAGTTCGCATTACAGTATGGACAAACAACTTGATTTAATTTTTTTAAAAAAATATAGCTGTTCCACGAAACATTACTTCTTTTAGTAAAATTATCATAAGCTTTAAGAAAAGCGTTTGAAATATTGGAAAGTAAAATTAAAAAATCATTTTTAACTTTGTTACTTATTAATAATAAATCTTTTAAATCATAAACTAATGTTAGATATTCCATTTGAATCTTTTTTAAATCTTCAAAGCTACAACTTACAATCTTTTCTAAATTAGAAATCAAATAATTAATAATCCCCAGAAAAGGTTTATTATTTTGTCGTTCGCTTAATGAAGAGAGGTCTTTTTTTAACTTACTACTATCATCAGCTAAGATTTTATGCTGCATAAGTAAAGAATTAGGAATCTGAATGTGAATCATGGTTTACTCACTTCTTTCCTCTAACTTCTTTAATTGTATTCTTAAACTCTCAATATCTTGAATTATACCATCCATTTCTTTCGACTTATTTAAGATATTTCTTTGATCGTATAGTTCAATTAGTTTCGCTTTAATTATAGGTTCTCCTATCTGATTAATAAATTTTTCAATATAATTTCGATCTAAAGACTCATTTACATTATTTTTCAATAAATTATTGGCTACTTCATTAATCTTCTCTTTTGCGTATTCACCGATAAGACCATCAGATAGGAAAAATGAATGCGAAAATAAGTCATGAATATTAGCACCTAAAGTTGCTGGTATATTTTCAAGTTCATTTTGTACAACTACGTTTCCTAAATCATCTTTTTTTAATAAAATTAAACAGTTAAAAGGAAGCTCAGACAAAATAAATGGAGAGTGTGTACTTAAAACGACTTGAATATTTTTTTCTTGTAATTCTGAACTATCTAACATGCCTGAAAGTACACTTATTATTTTTTTTTGAAGCATAGGGTGTAATGATATTTCAGCTTCGTCTAACAAAATAAGTACATCCCTATGTTTTGAATCTTTAATTGCTAAATATAAACTTGTGCATAGATTAAGTAATTGAATTTCACCTGAGCTTAAATTTCTCCATGAAAAATGAAGGGATTTATTTTTTCCAGATAAATCATTGTACTTGTTTACAAAATTATAAATGTTTTTATTATTAGATTTGGTTATCTTAATACGAGGAACTTTAATATTAATTATTTTATCAATACCGACACTATTTTTATCTACTTCGAACATCTTAATTCTATGAGTATCCAAAATCATATGTTCTAGATTGACTAAAAAATCTGTTAAAAGATATCGAATGAAGTTTGTGTAATCACTAAACAATTTCTCAACACGTTGCTTTAATTTTTTTCTTCTTTCAATTTTAAATCTTTCAGTATAATTTAAATTAGCGATTTCTTCTAAAACTATCGCAGAAAATGATTCTATTAAGGGTATAATATCTTCTATTCTCGTTAGATTATATTCTTTTATTTTTTCTTTTTCTTTGATAATTCCCTTTATTTTTTCAAACAATATATAATCTAAATTTGAAAATAAATTTTCTACTATTATTAATAACATCATTTCTTTTGATCCGATGTCTTTTTTTGAATTCAAAATATAGTTATAAAAAATTTGTTCTCCAAAAAAGTTATTTACTTTTTTCTCAAAACGTAAATATATATTTAGTTCATCATTTAGTAATAATAAATCATTTCTTTCTCTTAAACTCATAAAATCATATTTAATGACTATTTCTTCTGGAATTATTAAATGATCATTTACTTTGTTATTTAAAGAACTTTCGTTCAAATACCTTAGTGCGTTTTTAATTTCTTCTGATTTTAATTCATACAAATAATCTGTATTAAATCGATTCTCGCTAGAAACTCCATTAATGATTCTCATGTCTTCCGAAAAAAGCTCTTCGTAATCTCCAAGTTTATTTATTAATGAATCTATTTTATTACCGATAGATAAATCTGTATAATCGAATTCTCTGTTTTTATTACTTTTATAGCTTCTATTGTAGGTTTCATAGTTCCACTGATTTGTATAAAATACTAAGCTTCTTTCGTTACCTATTCTAGTTTGATTTTGTACTTCTGCGGAATTTCTTTTAATGTCTTCAATAGTTACTTTTTTAAATTGAAATTCTATATTCTCATTTCCTATATTGATATCGAGTATTATTGATTTTATTTTTGGATTAATTTGGAAATCAGATAGTACGTATTTATTATCATTAATAACAATAGCTGAGTTCTCTTCTAATAGTTTTTCACTGTAATATATACAATAGCATTTGTCTTTTTTTTCAACTAAAACTGTTTCGAGTGGTAAAAAATTAAATCCATAAAAAAAACGACCTTTTATAGAATCTAATATTGTTGATTTTCCAACCCCATTATTGCCAGCAATTGTTGTAATACTATTTATATTTCTCCCCCAGTAGTTATCTAAAAAATTTTTATTTTGCATAAAACTCAATGACTTATTCTTTTTATTATAATTTACAATTAATTCATTACTAAAATTTAAATCACAATTTTTAAAATTTCTAAAACCATCAAAATAGTAGTAGACCAACAAAAAAATCACACCCTTAATTAATTTAAAGTAATTGTTAGTATAAACAAAGAAAGTGCCTAATTCTCAAGTGGAGAAATGGCACGTTTTTTAATATAGTGATTTCATCGCATGAAAACAATTAGTATTCAATCTACAAAAAGAAAAACTTATTATATCAACTTATTAAAGGCTTTTTCTAGCTTGAAATTAGCTCTTATAGAGAAATTAATAAGGTTTGATAGAATATCTTTATAAAGACTAGATTAATAAAAATTTACTTGTCATACAGTATGCCAGATACAATTATTTATACTATATTTTTAATCAAATCCTATATATTTTTCGTCTACTACACCGGATTCTTTTAACATCTGATATAGGATTGAAATTTTAGAATTAGTACGGTTAATTCCGAATCGATTTTCAGAAAACGTAAAAAATAGGTATCTTTTCGATCGAGAAAGCCCTACAAAAAACGTACATGTATCCTCATCTTTTTGACTAGAAAAACTCCAAAAAGAATTATCATCAAATCCCACAAAAAATACCACATCAAATTCCAACCCCTTACTTTTATGAATTGTCATTATAGGAATTGAATCGTGACCTTCAAATGAATTAATTGCCTCTAGCCAATTATTTGTTGATAAATAATACTGATATAAATAATCTGATAAATCCTCTTGTAATTTATTAATGTATTGACCTTGTGAATACTGTACATAGTGTTTTTTTATTTTATTTAGATCATAAAAATTTATTATTTCGCTTAATAGTTTTGTTAGTTCCTGATGATCATTTAAGTCATTTAATCTTATTTTTATATCTTTCAACATTAATTTAAGTTGTTTTCTCAATTTGTCAATAATAATAGGATTGAATGTGCTTGATTTACCTTCAAAGAAAATTTTTGCGTCCCATATAAATATCCATGCATCACTATCTTTAACATTGAGAGCAGCCTTTAGTGTATTAATAATCAATAAAACTATATCTTCTTTTAACAATTCTTGGAAATTAACTTCATTTCGAGCCTGAATATTTACATTATCTAATACCCTAACTATATCATCACAAAATTGTTGAACATTTTGTTTAACTATAATACAAATATCTCTATATTCAATTTTCATCTCATCTACTACTTGCCTTATTTTTTCAGCAATATGTTCTGCTTCAGTAATAGAATCTTTGAAGTACCACGTTTCAGCAACTCCTTCATTTTCAGACCATTTAGAATTTGAAATAGGAGCAAATGGTTCATCTTGAAGATAATTATTAACTATTTTCTGTATCTCTAATAACCTTGGAGCTGATCTATGATTCATTAATAGCGTATATTCTCGTGAATTAAAGTCTCTCTTATACGCATCGAATACATCTACTTTAGCCCCAGCCCACATCATTATTCGTTGTCTGTTATCACCAACAGCAGTAATTGAAGTTAATGAATTATGAAAACAAACTTTAATTAAGGCATACTGCACCTTCGTTGTATCTTGAAACTCATCTAAAAACACGTGAGAATAGGTCTTTCTTAATGATTTAAGAATCAACGGATTAGTTTCTAAAATACGAATTGCTAAAATAGATATCATCTGAAAACTTAAAGTTGGTTTTATATCTTCATCACCTTTAAGTAATTTACTCCAAACGTCTTTATAAACCCCTGACATGTTCTCTACTCTTGTGCTAGTTAAATTATCAATATACTGTTTCTTTATTTTATTGTTAAATAAATTTACTTTACACTTTGAAAAGGCTTGAATAATTTCATTCTGATTTGTAGCTATCTGATAATTTGGATCTGGTCTGAATTCATCAGATAATGCATATAGGAATCTATCTAATATGCTTTTAGCAAAAGAATCAAAAGTTTGTGATATAAATCTCGATTCAAATTTTTTAGATAATCTAAGTTTTATTCTTTCCTTTAAATTTACTGCTGCATCCTTTTTAAAGCTTATCGCTAAAATTTTATGTGGATTTACACAGCTTTTCGTTTCTAATAAAAAACAAGCTTTTTGAGCTAATAGTTCTGTTTTACCTGCTCCTGGTCCTGCAACAACTAAAGAGTTATTTAACTCCTTCAAGGCATTCAAAGCTGCTGGTTCTAGTACTAATCCACCACTTGATTTCCATTCACTAGTTAGTTCCACTATGTTACTCATTCCTTAATATTTAGGAGTAATTTTACTTTTTCAGCTAGATTTTTAAAAACATAAGGAGTATTCGCTTTTAATATATCTTCGGTTATATTATTTAATGCTTGTAAATGTGTTACTGGTTTTCCTCTAGTTAAAAAGAAATAACTATACCAGATCATCAGTTCTTTCTGTTCTTGAGTATAAGAATATCCATCACTACCATTTTTCTTTAAAGTTCTTTTTACATCACTATCAATACGATCTTGATATTCTGTAGATTTCTTTTCTTGTTCACTTAATTCATAAATTCTTTTTTGTTTCTTTTCTCCATCTAACTTAATTAAAGGACCTTCATTTTTATCTAGAATTTCTAAATATGCATCCTTATATTTTTCAAGCATTAAAAAATCAATATCTATCGGATTAGAAAAGTATACATTATACTCTTCTAAAAATTGTATCCATTCATCGATATGTTCATACTCAGTCAACAAATGCATATCATCTAATTCTTCTTCTGTTAGTATTCTATCGTCCGAAGTATTAAGTAATTTATCTCTGTCCGCTCCATTTTCCAATAGTTGTTTTATTACATACTTTATTCTTCCCCAACCGCCGCCTTCTCTTTCTCTATCTAAATCTAATAATGTAATATGAGGGATACTCAATTGATTCAATAACTTCCAAAAATGATTAACATGTCGTCCACCTAAAGGAACTACTGATGTAGCAACTGTATCAAGGTCATCCATATATAATTCTAGAAATTTTGGTATTAATATTTCCTCACTATCGCCTTCTCCTAATATAACTAATGATGAAAAATACAATTCTGGGTAAGCTTTAATTGCTTCTTTTACATATTTATATGATTCATCTTGCTTTTCAGGCAGTACAATCTCTTTAGCAATAGTTTTTCCATTCTCAATTCTTAAATAGCGTATTTCTGTAGGATCTATACGTTTAATAATTGATGGACTGTGAGAAGTTAACATTACTTGAGAATTACTTCTACTGCGTATATTATTTAAATTCTTTATAACCTTACCTAATAAATGGGGACTAACATGATTTTCTGGCTCCTCAACTAAAATAAGTGTCAACGCTGGCGGATCAATATTTAATATTCGTTCTTCTTCAGAAATTTTGTTTTTAATTTCTCTTATTGCTGCATTTTCTATTTCTAATAGTGAATCTATTAATGTTAAGTAAAATAAAGACTTTAAACCATCTCCTAATTCATCCACTCTAAATGCTTTTTCGGTATGTGCAGGTGTAAACTCCACTTCTAGCTTTTTTAATATATTTTCTAAATCGCTACTGCCAAACTTTATATTAGCTTCATTGTATCTAGAATCATTATGGTAGTTTTTCCATTGTGTAGAAATCACATCTTTTACTTTCGATATTCCAGATTGCTTAGCTACCTCATTATCTAGTTCATCGATTTTATTATTTATCTTTACTTTGTCAGACTCTTTCCAATTTATTTGATTTAGAATTCTCCATAATATAGTTCCATTAGCATTTTTCAATTGTTCCGAGGGGTTTCTAACTGCTGGAATATAAATAACTTGTATCTTATCTCTATCATGGGCTGAAATCGGTTTAAGTCCATTTTCCCCTCTATTAACAACATAATGGTACTTATAATCTATTATTCCTTCAGGAGAGCTCCCTTTCTCATAACTCGCATCTAAGCGTATAACAATATATGGATCACCGTTAGGTTGTTCTACTCTAAAGCTTTCAAAATACTGCGCTATTCCGTAATCATCTTCATCTAATCCTTCATTATCCTCATCAAAAAATTCAAAATAAGCTTCTATATAAAATTCACTTCTTGTTATTTCGTCTGCAGTTTTTTCTAAAGGAATATGAAAATCTGATTTAGTTACTTTAGAGTTTCCAAACATTTTTTGAAGTGAACTCAATACAGTAGTTTTACCTGAACTATTATGACCTATAAAGGCCGTTAAATCTGAAATATGAATTACTGTATCAGTTGGTCCAAAACTGCGGTAATTGTTAAAAATTATTTTAGTTAATTTCATATAAATCCCTTTCTATTTATAAATATTTAGATTTAAAAGATGGTACTCAGAAATGATTTTTTATAAACTCAATGAAATTAATTTCTTTGATTATTTTTTGGATAGTTTTTTTGTATTCTATTACTATAAATTGATAATCAAATTTTAATAAATTTTATAAAAACTATTTTGAAATTTTCAGGTATCTCTTCTTTTGAATTTCTATATAAATTTATTTTAGTCTTTTTTATCTAACACTAAAATTATCATATTAAACAAAGCAAATGTAAATAAATATACAGAAATCCTAAATATGTATATATTCAAATTATGAAAGTTGAAAAATATTACTAGAAATTAAAATAAAAAAAGTGCCATAAATGTTGATATGTCAACATTTATAGCACTTTTTGAAATCCTTAAGATTTCAGGGTATGGAGACGGTGGGAGTCGAACCCACGTCCGAAGGCATCGTATACTTAAGCTTCTACGTGTGTAGTCAATTTATTGGGATCTCGTCGTCAGGCTGCCAATTGACAGGCGTCCGTCCGACCAGTCTGATTCCATCTCTTCTCTTTCCCTCCAGACGGAAGGGTCCAAGCGTAGCCTGTTTAAAGTGAGACCCTAGAAATCAGCCGACCAGGCGACGGCTGCTAGGATCCGTAGCGGCAATTAAGCTGCTGCGAGTTGTGTGTTAGTTTTGCCAGTTATGGCTGGTGCGTTTTAACGAGGCCGACCCCTCGACACGCCACAGAAGACCGAACTACCCCCGTCGAATCCGTAACGTCCCCAAGATAATAAATTGGGGCTTTCCGAATACTAGTATTCTAGCAGAAAAGTGTTACGGGTTCAATACTTTTGCTTATCGCGTAGTGCCCGGTCGATATCACGCTTCGCATCCTTCTTCTTGAGGTCGTCGCGTTTATCGAATTTCTTCTTCCCGCGTCCGAGTCCAATCAAGCATTTCGCATACCCATTCTTAATGTAGACTTTGAGCGGCACGATCGTATAACCGTCGCGCGAGACCGCCCCGATCAAGTTCGCGATCTGTTTCTTGTGCAGCAACAGCTTCCGTGGGCGGAGCTGCTCATGGTTGTACCGGTTGCCCTGTTCGAAGTGGGCGATGTTCGAGTTCCAAAGAATCGCTTCTCCCCCATCGAACCGGACGAACGCGTCCCCGATACTGATTTTTCCTTTACGGACCGATTTGATCTCCGTTCCCGTCAGGACGAGACCGGCTTCAATCGTATCCTCGATCGCATAATCGAACGAGGCCCGTTTGTTGTTCGCTAAGACTTTCGAATCTGTTCCCTTTGGCATGTTCATTCACCACATTTCCGATGCGGAAGCGCTTATTTGCGCTTCCGTTTCTTATTCGAGACCGCCTTATGGAATGGCGGTTTATCCTTTTTGTCTTTCAACGCGAAGCCTTTGCCTTTCGACTGGTCCTTCGACTTGCCCGGACGTTTTGACTTGCCACGCCGATCGTCTTTCTTCTTGTCGTCACGTTTTTGTCCCGGACGTCCGCCGCTTGAGCGGATCGTCTTCGACTCGAACCGTTTCTTCGGTTGCCGTTCTGGCATCCCGACGACACTGAAGTCAATCGTCCGTTCATCGATGTTGACGTTCGTGACCTTAATCTCGACGACGTCACCAATTCGGAACTGTTGCTTCGTCCGCTCACCGATCAGCTGGTAGTTCGCTTCATCGTAGCGGTAGAAGTCATCCGTCATCGCCTGGATATGGACGAGTCCTTCGATCGTGTTCGGCAATTCGACGAACATCCCGAAGTTTGTGACGCCACTGACGACACCTTCAAACGTCTCGCCGATGTGTTGCTCCATATACTCGGCTTTCTTCAAGGCGTTCGTTTCACGCTCCGCATCAACGGCGCGACGCTCGCGTTTCGACGAATGATCGGCGATCTCAGGTAAGATTTCCGAGTAACGGTCTTGCGTCTTTTGCGATTTGTCATTGTAGATGACATATTCACGCAACAGACGGTGAACCATTAAGTCTGGGTAACGACGAATCGGCGACGTGAAGTGCGTGTAGTAGTCCGTCGACAGACCGAAGTGACCGATCGGTTCGATGTCGTATTTCGCTTGTTGGAGCGAACGGAGCATGACCGTACTGACGACGGCTTCTTCCGGTTCGCCTTCGACAGCGTTGAGGATTGATTGCAACGTCTTCGGTGCGACTGACTCCCCTTTGCGTTCGACATTGATCCCGAAGTTACCGATGAACTTGAAGAACGTATCGAGACGTTCTGCTTTTGGCTCATCGTGGATCCGGTACATGAACGGCAGTTTTTGACGCTGGATGTGCTCGGCGACCGTTTCGTTCGCTGCGAGCATGAACTCTTCAATCAGCTTCTCGGCGACCGACCGTTCCCGGAGGATGATCTCACTCGTCTTGCCTTCTTCGTTGACGAGGACCTTCGCTTCTGGGAAGTCGAAGTTGATCGCCCCGCGACGTGAGCGACGTTCGCGGAGGATTGCTGCGAGTTCCGCCATCTTGTCGAAGTACTCGACGAGATCTTGGTACTTCGCGATCACTTCTTCGTCTTCGCGTTCGATGATTTTCCGGACGTCCGTGTACGTCATCCGTTCCGTCGTCTTGATGACACTCTGGAAGATCTCATGGTTGACGACAGCTCCGTTCGCATCGATTTCCATGATACAGCTGAGCGTCAGCCGATCGACGTGCGGGTTGAGCGAGCAAATCCCGTTCGATAACCGGTGCGGGATCATCGGGATGACGCGGTCGACAAGATAGACACTCGTTCCGCGCTCACGCGCTTCTTCGTCGAGTGCTGAATCCTCTTTGACGTAATGCGAGACGTCGGCGATGTGGACACCAAGCTCGAAGTTGCCGTTCGCTAATTTCTTGACGTGAACCGCATCATCGAGGTCTTTTGCGTCCGCCCCGTCAATCGTCACCGTCAATTCGTTCCGTAAATCGACGCGTCCGACCAAATCCTTCTCATCGATTTGATCCGGTACAGCATTCGCTTCAGCGATCGCTTCCGGTGAGAAGTCGACGTTGATGCCGTGCTTATGGACGATCGACAAGATGTCAACGCCTGGATCATTCTTGTGACCGATGATTTTCAAGACTTTCGCCGTTCCGGCGTAGCGACCGTCGGGATACTTCGTGATCCGGGCGAGGACTTTATGACCATCGACGGCACCAAGTGTATCATCGTTCGCGACGACCGGTAAGAACGTCAGCTTTGTATCATCCGGTTCGATATAAGCGATCGATTCGATCCGTCCTTTTGGACTGACGAACGTGCCGACGAAATCGGCTGGTCCGCGCGAGAGAATCTTAAGCAGTTTCCCTTCACGACGGTCGCCGCCGTTTGACTCGGCAAACACTTTGACGAGGACACGGTCGCCGTTATAGACGTTCTTCAATTCCGATGCCGGCAAGAAGATGTCGCCTTCTGAACCATCTTCCGGTGAGACGAAACCGAAACCGCGTTGGTGGACGGAAATCTTCCCTGCGACTTGACCGATTTGCGCGAGCGTTCCGTACTTGTTCGAGCGTGTCCGGGCGATCAACGCTTCGTCTTCCATTGCGTTTAGCGTCCGGATTAATTCCTTAAATGCTTCCGTATCCGCTAGTTCTAGTTTTTTCGTTAATTGATCAATCGACAACGGACGTTCTTCCGTCGTGATGACCGTTAGTATTCGTTCACGTAATTCCAACGTGACACCTCCAGTTACTTGCTCCAGTTCAATGACTCCAGGAAGTCCAAGATGTCAGAGTGGAGCTGGTCTTTTTCTTTGTCGAGCGTAATGACGTGACCTGAGTTCTCATACCAGATCAGCTCTTTTTGGAAGGCACTGACTCCATCATGGATGATGTTCGCGGAGTCGGTGTTGATCATGTGATCATTGCGTGCTTGGACGACGAGCGTCGGTGCGTAGACGTCCTCGAGCGAATCGCGTGTCTCGCGCAGCAGTTCCTGCAAGTCCTTCAAGGTCGGCATCGGTTCGAAGGACGCCATCTCGTGGTCGATCTCTTCTTGCGATTTGCCTTCTCGCTTCTTGAATTCTCGTGCGTACTCGGTGACTCCTGCATACATGACTTCTTCACTTTTGATGTAGGCGGGTGCACACATCGGGATGACCGCTTTGACCGGACGGTTCATCGATAACTTCAGCGACATGACGCCACCAAGCGACAGTCCGCAAACGGCGATTTCGTCATAACCTTTATCGACGAGTTCCTGATATCCGGCAAGGACATCCTGCCACCAGTCGGCTGGCCCGGTCTTCGTCAGCTCTTCGGGTGGGGCAGCGTGCCCTTTATATTGTGGTGCGAGGGACGTATAGCCCTGCTTCTGTAAATAGCGACCGAGGATGCGGACATCCGCGCTCGATCCCGTGAATCCGTGTAATAGTAAAACGGCACGTGGGCCGGCTTCGAAAAAGAATGGTTTCGGTAAAGTGATTTTCATAAAATGATTCCCCCTCTAACTCTATACCCCATATCCGGAAAAAATGAATATCGAGAAATACAAAAAACGACAGCGCGATCATACGGCTGTCGTTTCAGTGCTCACTTATAAAAAGCGACGAGTAACGCCAAGATGAAGAGTAATGCTCCTAAGATAGACGCCACACGATTTAGGACCGCATCCAAGCCACGAGCTTTTTGGCGACCAAATAATTGTTCTGCTCCACCCGTCAATGCTCCGAGTCCAGTCGTACGACCCGACATCAATAGAACGACGATGATGAGAAGAACGGAAACGACGATGAGGCCGACAAGAGCCACGTTATGAATGATCATCGATGATCCTCCTTCAGTAATATACGCTTCTTTCATTATAGAGAAAAACAAGTACGGGAACAAGGAATAGATTTAGGAACTTTTTCCTGCCTGCTCTGCCCGACGAAAAGAGACACCTGAATCGTCGACTCAGGTGTCCTGTCTTCTTATTGTTTGATCAATTCGAGGTCGACTGGTATGTTCTTCTCGACTGTTTCACCTTTTAAGTGCTTGATCGCTGTCTCGACACCCATTTTCCCGATCTCAGTCGGTTTTTGAGCGATCGTTCCTGCCATTTTTCCGTCTTTGACAGCTTTGACGGCATCATCTGTCGCATCGAAGCCGATGACTTTAACATCGTTCAGACCCGCTGCTTTTAATGCTTCAACCGCACCGAGTGCCATCTCATCATTGTGTGCGAAGACGGCTTTGATGTCTTTGTTGTTCTGGAGGATGTTCTCCATGACCGACAAACCTTTTGCCCGGTCGAAGTTTGCTGCTTGTTTTGCGACGACGTCAAGTTTACCGTCGACTGCTTCATGGAATCCTTTACCACGGTCGCGTGTTGCGGATGCTCCTGGAATCCCTTCGAGCTCCACGACTTTTGCTTTATCGCCGACGAGTTCGATCATGAACTCACCTGCTTGTTTCCCACCTGCGACGTTATCTGACGCGATGTGTGCGACGACGTCGCCTGCTTCTGCGTTGCGGTCAACTGTGATGACAGGGATGTTCGCATCGTTCGCTGTTTGGACGGCTGCACCAACTGCTGCTGAATCCGTTGGGTTGATCAAGATGAGATCGACTTTCTTTTGAACCATGTCTTCGATGTCGCTTGCTTGTTTTGCCGCGTCATCTTGCGCATCCGCGACTTGAAGTGTTGCGCCTTGTGCTTTTGCTTCTTGTTCTGCCCCTTCTTTTAACGAGACGAAGAATGGGTTGTTGAGGGTTGAAATCGAAAGACCAATCTTGAAGTCCTTCGTCTTCTTTTTCGTATCACCGTTGTTGCTGCCTGGCTGTTCCGTCGAACAAGCGGCTGCAAAGACCATTAGTGCCATCATGACGACTGCAAGTAGTTTTTTCATCTGTAGATCCTCCTTTTGGAATATGGGTTACGCTGCTTGTTTCCGGTCCGCGAGTACCGCGAACAAAATGACTAAACCTTTGACGACGAGTTGGAAGAACGAGGAAACACCAAGCAAGTTAAGACCATTGTTCAGTGTTCCGATGATCAAGGCACCGATCAAGGTACCGACAATCCAGCCACGACCACCTGACAGGCTCGTCCCACCAAGGACGACCGCTGCGATGGCATCGAGTTCGTACGATGTCCCCGCCGTCGGCTGTGCCGAGTTCAGACGGGACGTCAGGATGATGCCGGCGAGTGCTGCCATCAAACCTGAGAGTGAGTAAATCATGATTTTGACTTTATTGACTTGAATCCCCATCAATTTCGCTGCTTCTTCGTTACCGCCGATCGCATACGTATAACGACCGAACGTCGTCTTCTTCAAGATGAAGTAGAGAACCGCAAAGGCGATCAACATCGTCAGAACAGGTACTGGGAAGATCCAGAAGTAACCGCGTCCGAACAGTTCGAACCAGCCGCCTTGGCTTAGACCAGTGATCGGTTTCCCGTCCGTATAGACGAGCGTCAAGCCGCGGAAGATCGTCATCGTCGCGAGGGTCGCGATGAATGGTGCGACTTTCCCGAGTGAAATGACCATCCCGTTCAAGGCACCCATGACAGCTCCGACGATCAATCCGGCGAGAACAGCGATCAACGCTGACGTTCCATCCGTCATCAGACCCGCGACGAAGGCGGACGATAGCGCAAGAATCGAGCCGACTGATAAATCAATCCCACCCGTCAGAATAACGAACGTCATCCCGAAGGCAATCAAGGCATTGATCGAGACTTGACGTAAGATGTTAAATAAATTATTCAATGTTAAAAAGTCCGGTTCCATGATCGAGACGACGAGGACGATCGCGAACAATCCTGCGAGTGGTCCAAGCTTTTGTCCGATCCCAAGACGTCTCGGTTTTGCTTCCGTTACCTTGCCTTGCATCAATTCCATATCATTGTCCTCCTGTCGCAAGTGTCATGATGCTTTCTTGCGTCGCTTCCTGTCGTGTCAACATGCCGCTCATCTTGCCTTCGCGCATGACGTAGACGCGGTCGCTCATCCCGAGAATTTCCGGAAGGTCCGAGCTGACCATGATGATCGCGACCCCCGCCGCAGCGAGTTCGTTCATGATGAGGTAAATCTCTTTCTTCGCCCCGACGTCGACACCACGTGTCGGTTCGTCGAGGATCAAGACTTTCGGTTGTGTTCCGAGCCACTTCGCAAGGACGACCTTCTGTTGGTTCCCCCCGGATAGGGACTTCGCCGGCTGGTCCATCGAGCTATGCCGGACCGAGAGTGACTTCAAGTATCCTTCTGCGAAATCACGTTCTGCCTGATCCTTGATGACACCGGATCTTGATAACGAACGAATCGTTGGCAGTGAGATGTTCTCGCGCAGTGAAAAGTCGAGGAACAATCCTTCGCCTTTGCGATCCTCGGTCAAAAAGCCGATGCCTTGGCGGATCGCGTCGTACGGTGTCTTGATTTTCAGCGATTGTCCGTTCAGTTCGATTGTCCCGTCTTTCAGGCGATCGACCCCGAACAATCCGCGCATGACTTCCGTCCGACCGGCACCCATCAAACCAGAGAAGCCGATGATTTCGCCTGCTTTGACGGAGAACGAGACATCGTCGAACCGTTTTCCGCTCGCCTGTTTGACCTCAAGAACAGTCGCACCGATCGACACATCACGATCCGGATACCGTTCCCCCATCTCACGACCGACCATCTCCCGGACGATCTGTTCAAACGATGTCTCGGGAATCGCGTGTGTCGAGACGGAAATTCCATCCCGTAAGACCGTGATCCGGTCGCAAAGCTCAAAGATTTCCTCCATCCGGTGTGAGATATAGACGATCGAGACACCTTGGTTGCGCAGTGCCGTCGCGACGCTGAACAAGGCACGAATTTCCCGCTCCGTTAGTGCGGCTGTCGGTTCATCCATGATGATGACCTTCGCATCCGTCATCAGAGCTTTTGCGATTTCAATCATCTGTTGTTGACCGACTGATAACGTCCGAGCAAGCTGGTCGACGTCCATGAAGACGTTCAATTCCGCGAGTTCACGTTCCGCCTGCCGCTTCATCTCCCCTTGCTTGAGAATCCCAAAGCGTGACTTCAACTCCCGTCCGAGGAACAAGTTCTCCGTCACCGTCAAATCCGGGAGGATGTTTAGTTCCTGATGGATGAAGGCAATCCCCGCCTCTTCGGCAAGCTTCGGATTCTTATACTCGACGTCCTGTCCATCGACGCGGATCGTGCCTGCGTCCGCTTTATGAACACCGGTCAAAATCTTCATCAGCGTCGATTTCCCGGCACCGTTCTCTCCCATCAAGGCGTGGATCTCACCCGCAGCGAGTTCGAAGTCGACCCCTTTCAGGACAGGGACGGGACCGAATGCTTTTTTGATACCTGTCATCTCGATACGCATCGCATGACCCCCTTAAAAGATTACGCCGGAATGGAAGATGACATTTGCGTACGGTGTCGCTTCTCCGGTCCGGATGATGACCTTCGCCTGCTGTGTCTGTTTCTTGAATTCCTCGTGCGAAACGAACGTCGTCTCGATCTGCATGGCTTCCAGTTGCTCGAGGACGTCTGGATTCGCTTCCTTAATCTCCGTTGCCAGAGTCAGCTGTTCGATCGCCATGTCACCGGCGACGACACGGACGACGTCGAGAAATGATGGTGTGCCGAGTTCCAGTGCTAAATCGATTCGTGCGACCCTTTCTGGAATCGGTAAGCCGCAATCAGCGATGACGATCGTATCGGTATGACCAAGATCGGTCAGGACCTTACTGATATGACTGTTTAAGATACCGTGTTTCTTCATGCGTCTCCCTCCATCTGATCCCGTGTCGGCATCCCGCCTTGTGCGCCGAGTGCGCGGATGGATAAGCCGGCTGCCCGGTTCGCGAAACGAATTGCCTCGACGAGCGGTTGTCCTTCCGTTAACGCAACGGCTAAGGCGCCATTGAACGTATCCCCTGCTCCTGTTGTATCGACGACGGTCGTCTCGATCGCAGGAATTGTCACGATCGACTCTCCGTCATAGAAGCGTGCCCCGCGACTACCTTCGGTCACGATCAGTTTATTCGGGTATTCCATCAGCCAATGTTCGATCGGCTGGTCTTGTCCGAAGATCAAGCCACATTCATGTTCGTTTGGCGTTAAGTATGTGACGTGTTCAATCAATTCCGGACTGAGTGACCTCGCCGGTGCTGGATTCAAGACGACTGGTATGCCGGCTGCATGTGCTTCGCGAGCAACGGTCTCGACCGTTTCGATCGGAATCTCGAGCTGGAGTAAGATGATTTCACTGTCTGCGAGAATCGGTGCGAGTGCATCATCCGCAAATCGCACATGTTGGTTGGCAGATTGAACGACGACGATCGAGTTGTCGCCTTCAGCGAGCGTGATGTGTGCCGTGCCCGTCCGTTCGCCTTCAATCGTTTGCAAGTGCGTCGTCTGTACCCCTTGCGTCTTGAAGTTTTCGCGGATGGCTTCACCGTTCGCATCACTGCCGACGCAACCGATCATTTCGACGGTACTGCCGAGACGCGCGACTGCCACCGCTTGGTTTGCACCTTTTCCACCCGGTACGGTATGAAAGGCATCCCCGATGACCGTTTCGCCTGCGCCTGGGCGGCGTTTACTTTCAACGACGAGATCCATCGAGATACTGCCGATGACACTGATTTGTTTCATGCTTCCTCATCCTTCCGTTTCGTCGTTTCCCGTTCGATGATCTCAACCGTCAACTCATGATGGACGGCGGCAATTGGTGTGCCTTCAATCCGCTGAATCAGGAGTTTCGCGGCTAGTTCCCCCATTTGATAGATCGGCTGCGCAATCGTTGTCAACGGTGGTGAAATCATTTGTCCGAGTTCGATCCCGTCATAGCCGATCACTTGTAGCTCGTCTGGAATCGTGATCCCGCGTTCCGCAGCGACCTGCACCGTTGCTGCGGCAATGACATCACTCGCGGCAAAGATCCCGTTGCAATGATAGTGATCAAACAGATAATTCGCGGCATCGAGCGACCCTTGAAAGTGGAACGGTGACTCGATGCTTGCAACGAGATGCGTTCCGGCAATCTCTTCGAAGCCATCCCGTCGTTTCTTGATCGTCGGGAGTTTCGATGGACCGCTGATGACGGCCAGTTCCGTCGCACCAGATGCAAGTAAAAATGATGCCGCCTTCTTCCCGCCTTCGTATCCGTTTGAGGTCACCGTCGGAATCGCTCCTTGTAACACACGGTCTAACGCTACGACCGGCACTTCGAGTTCTTCATAGTTCGGATTGTTCGAGTAGTTCGTCGTGATGATTAATCCGTCGACATGCATCGCCTCGAGTGACTTGATATATTCGCGTTCTTTCTGAAACTGTTCGTCTGTGTTACACAAAATGACTTGAAAACCATGTTGATGTGCCATATCTTCCACAGCCCGTGCGAGTTGTGGGAAGAATGGGTTCGTGATGTCTGGAACGATCAAACCGATCAATCCGGATCGTTTTTGGAACAACGATCGCGCGACCCGGTTCGGTCGATAATCCAATTGTTTGATTGCCTGAAGCACCGCCTTACGCGATTTCTCACTGACATAACCCTTTTCGTTCATGACGCGTGAGACCGTCGCGACGGAGACATGTGCCGCTTTCGCTACTTCCCGGATGGTCGACATGTTTCGCCACCTCTTTCTTTTGATAACGCTTACAAGAATCATCATATTGTGTAACCGGTTACACATCAATCTTTTTTATATAAAATATATTTTATTTTTTTCGAGCCCTTGGATTGGACCATAAAAAAGAAGCCTGACACCGCATCAGACTTACGATCATTCCATATGATCATGCACGAATCATGTCTTAAATAAAGACGATCAATGAGAGACCAATCAAAATATTAATGAATCCTAACCCATCCGTCGCTTTCGTGTATAGTGACGGTTTATCTTTTTTAACGCTGTCATTCAGAAACATCAATGTCACGGCAATGACGGTCGTGATGCCCAGAGGCGCATTTAAAAAACTATCGGAATACGTAAATAAGTTATTCGTAATATAGAGACTATTTAAGACAGATAAACCAAACAACACTTTATGCACGAAACTCACTCCTATAATCATCAGGATCTTACGAAACCAACTAATATCTGATTTCGCTCTCCCTCTATTATAGAATATTCTTCCAGTTACTCTCCCTTACACTATTGAAAGAAAGTATTTGGATGCATACGCAAATACACTGCAAGACAGCGTCACGCCATCTTACGGTGTATTTCTTGTCCTCTCAGTAGCACGTTAGGTTAGATTGTTGATTTCCGAAAAAGACGGAAACTCCTGCGGGAAGAGCGGAATAGACAAGAACCTGCAGGAGCGCACGCGACGAGAAGACTTGCCTTCCGTCCGCGGAAAGCGACGTCTTGGACGGAAATCAACGAACAATCGGAGTCTAGCTGACAAGACTTTCATCTCTTTGCTTTCCCGGCTCTTTTTCGCTCCACGAACAAACGTCGAATCAAAGCAACAAAGAACGCAACAATTGCTAGCGGCTCAAATAAATAAATCAATAGGAACGTGACATCGATGACGGCATCCTCCGGATTATAACGGATGATATAGAGCGCACCGGGTAAGATGGCAATCAGTCCGCCAATTCCGAGTACCGTTCCCAAAATCAGACTCTGACGTGAAAATCGGCTCGTGATTTGATACAAACCGATGAATAGTATGAGTTCCGTAAAATAGATGAGGCGCAACGGGATGTCACCAATCGACGTATCAAGCCCTAAAAACAAAAAACGAAATAGCATGTCGATTCCCCCTTCCCTCTAGTTGTACCCCGAACAGTGTCCTCGTAATGCTTCATTTCCAGTTTCCCTGCATATCCTCGCTTCAATTAGGGAATAGCTAGAGAGTTACAGTCACATACAGAGAGTTGGGATCGGATGAAAGAAGAACACTCGATGAGGGTCGTCAGTTGTCTGAATGATTATTTCGAACGTCATCAGCAGCCTCTTCAAGTCGACCTATTGCGGGGGCTACCGCCGATCGTATTATTATTACGCGACGATGCGAAGCGCGCCTTTCCAAAGGAAGCGAACCTGCATGATGAATTATTACAGGATATTAAGCGTCTCGTTCAAGAATGTCTGGAGCCGGATACACTACGTGAACTTGGAATCGATGTAGATCTCCCAGATTTTTTCGTGACCCGTGCACCCCTTCATTCCCCTCATCATTATCTCGTTACGTTTATTGAAGATTGATTTCATATTAAAAAGTAGCTATTTCTTCCATCACGTGCACGTGTTTGCGTGAAAGAAGAAATAGCTGCTTTTTTATAGACGTAAAAAACCGGTAGAGCCGAAGCACTACCGGTTATACTTCTATGAAGAAGATTCCTTAATTCTCGACCTCAAGAATCGCTTCGATTTCGGCTTCTACTTCTTTGTTGACCATTTGTGAACGTTTTTTTCGTAACTCCAGATCCATTTCCTGATCGATGAAATGGTTCGTATGTTTATCAAAACAATCAAAACAAATCGGATAAAAGTCTTTTGCTTCTTTGTTCAATGAGTTGAATTCCCACGTATCGAGTTCCAAGTAACTGACTTGGTTGTTCGTTTCGGTTCCACAGATTTCACACTTCATGTTCATTGCCTCCTTAGACGTCGAGCTTCGCTTTTTCGAGTTGGCGTTCCTGACGCTCCTTGATGCGCTTCAAACGTCCGTGATACTTCATGATGTTCGCTTGAGATTGCTTCGCTTCTTCGCTTGTCGGTTCCAAATCGGCGATGCCCCAGTATTTGACGACGACGTCTAATACTTGGTCGAAGTATTGGAGTGGTCCATAGTTCGTATCGACGGCAATCGTCTTCATGCGTTCCGTGAAGTCCGGCATGACAGCACCTGGCATCGAGAAGTTGATGATGACATCTTCGAAGAAGACGATGAAGTTCGGGTCAAGCTCTAGGTGTGCTTTGACCGTGTCACGATAGAACGCATAATGCAGTGCTTCGTCCTTCGCTAGACGACGGAGTAGCGTTGCTAAGTCCTTGTCATGTGCCCCTGCGATTTTCGCGACGTTGTTATAAAAGACAAGTGTCGCTAACTCTTGCAGTGACGTATATGCCATCGTCGCTAACGGGTTCGTGAAGTCCGGGAACCAGCCGTTCTCAACAACACGTTTTCTCAGTTGATGGAGTCGTGTCGGATTGACGTTTCGCGTGACGAGTAGATATGTCTCGAGTAAGTTCGAGTGCTGATCTTCTTCCGCTGTCCACGTCCGGACGAAATCATTGATGACTTCCATCGAGTTCTTGAATGTATAGTCTAAGTGTGACGTATACCATGGTAAGTTGACTTCTGTCAGTAATGCCGTCTCGATTGCTACGATGACACCTTCCGGAAGCGTGACTTGGCTCTCATCCCAAGGAACGCGTTTAAACGACATCGCCTTATCCCATGGAATGAACTCGTGGTAGCTCCAGTCAATATTAGCTGAACGTTCCTTATGCAGTCGATATAACTCTTGAATACGTGGTTCTAAACGGATATCTAAATCTGAATTTAACATGATCGTATCTCCTTTAAACGTATTTTTCACCTTCATTGATTAAGGTGTAATTAATCGCTATAACTATTTAATTTGCACTTATTTATGAGTATAACATTTTAGCCGTCTAATGAGATAAATCAATTTTTTGACAGTTCATTTTAGTTTTGATGACAAAAGGGATTTTCGCGTTTGACATCGCTTGATATGTAAAAAACCTCCTATCCGTGTGTACGTATCACACGAATAGGAGGTTTTCCTTATAGCTTATTCAAACGATCAACCTGAAATTACTTCTTGAGGTTGTAGAATGATTTGATTCCGTCGTAGACAGCAACGTCTGAAAGCATGTCTTCGATGCGGAGAAGTTGGTTGTATTTCGCGATACGGTCTGTACGTGAAAGTGAACCCGTTTTGATTTGACCAGCGTTTGTCGCAACAGCGATGTCAGCGATCGTTGAATCTTCAGTTTCACCAGAACGGTGAGAAACGACAGCTGTGTAACCAGCTTTTTTAGCCATTTCGATTGCGTCGAATGTTTCAGTCAACGTACCGATTTGGTTAACTTTGATGAGGATCGAGTTAGCGATGCCTTTTTCGATACCTTCAGCAAGTTTCTCAGTGTTCGTTACGAACAGGTCATCCCCAACGAGTTGGACTTTGTGTCCGATACGATCTGTAAGAAGTTTGTGACCATCCCAGTCGTTTTCGTCACAGCCATCTTCGATTGAGATGATTGGGTATTTGTCAACGAGTTGTGCGTAGAATTCAACGAGCTCTTCTGTTGAGAGGACTTTGCCTTCGCCAGCGAGGTTGTATGTTCCAGCTGCTTTATCGTAGAACTCAGAAGAAGCGACGTCCATTGCAAGGTAAACATCTTCGCCTGCTTTGTAGCCAGCTTTTTCGATTGCTTCAAGGATAACTGTGATTGCTTCTTCGTTTGATTTCAAGTTTGGAGCGAATCCACCCTCGTCACCAACTGCTGTGTTAAGACCCATTCCGCTAAGAACTGATTTCAACGCGTGGAAGATTTCAGCACCCATACGAAGTGCTTCTTTGAATGTTGGAGCACCGACAGGCATGATCATGAACTCTTGGAAGTCCACGTTGTTGTCTGCGTGTGATCCACCGTTGATGATGTTCATCATTGGTGTTGGTAATGTTTTCGCGTTGAATCCACCGAGGTATGTGTAAAGTGGAAGACCAAGCTCATCAGCAGCAGCACGTGCAGCAGCCATAGAAACACCAAGGATTGCGTTAGCGCCGAAGTTACCTTTGTTTTTCGTACCGTCGAGATCGATCATCTTTTTGTCGATTCCAGCTTGGTCGAAGACATCGTAACCGATGATTTCTGGTGCGATTTTTTCGTTGACGTTATCAACAGCTTTCAAAACACCTTTTCCGAGGTAACGTGCTTTGTCGCCATCACGGAGTTCGACTGCTTCGTGCTCACCAGTTGATGCACCTGATGGTACGAGTGCGCGACCGAAACCGCCATCTTCTGTATAAACTTCTACTTCTACTGTTGGGTTACCGCGTGAATCAAGAATCTCGCGTGCGTAAATCTCTGTAATCATTGACATTTAAATTCGCTCCTTTTGTGTATAAAGAATGTGTGGTGTAGTCATTTCGATCGACGGGATTATTTTTTCAATACGATCGATTTACCAGTCATCTCTGCTGGTTGGTCCGCTCCGAGGAGATCAAGGACCGTTGGTGCGAGGTCAGCGAGTGCACCTGTGAGTGGTTCAAGGAGTTCAACGTCCTCGACCGTCACGATACATGGAACGGGTTCTGTCGTATGCGCCGTCATCTTACTGCCGTCCGCATTAAGGACTTTATCCGCGTTCCCGTGGTCAGCCGTGATGACTGCCGCGCCGCCTTTGCTGAGAATCAAGTCAACGACTTTCCCAAGACACTCATCGACAGCTTCGATCGCCTTTTTCGTCGGCTCGAGCATACCCGAGTGACCGACCATATCCGGGTTAGCGAAGTTGAGGATGATCGCGTCGTGTTTGTCCGAGTTGATCGCGTCGACGAGCGCATCTGTGACTTCATAGACGCTCATCTCCGGTTTCAAGTCGTATGTCGCGACTTTTGGTGAAGGGATCAAGATCCGATCTTCCCCTTCGTATGGTTCTTCACGTTGTCCGTTGAAGAAGAACGTGACGTGCGGATACTTTTCCGTTTCCGCGATGCGTAGCTGTTTGAGACCTTGTTTTGACAATGTCTCACCAAGCGTGTTCTTGATGTCTTCAGGCGGGAAGACGATGTCCGTATCAATCGCATCCGAGTACTTCGTCATCGAGACGAGTAGCAGGTTCTTCGGTGCATTGTCCGGAAGCTCGAATCCGTCGAAGCCACCTTTTTCTTTGTAGACTTTCGAAAGCTGAATCGCACGGTCAGGACGATAGTTGAAGAACACGATCGCATCGTTATCGTGGATCGGTGCGACTGGCGTACCGTCTTCCTGCACGACAACAGTTGGTTCGATGAACTCATCCGTTACGTCTTGTTTGTACGAAGCTTCGACCATGCCGATTGGATCCTTCGTCGTTGGACCTTCACCGAACGTGATGACGTCATAGACTTTCTTGACGCGCTCCCAACGGTTATCGCGATCCATCGCATAGTAGCGACCAGAGATACTCGCGAATTGTCCAACATTCAATTCATCCATCTTCGCTTGCGCGTCACGGAGGAAACCAGCGCCCGATTGTGGGTCGCAGTCACGACCGTCCGTGAAAGCATGGAGGTAGACTTTTTCGATTTCGTGAAGTTTCGCGAATTCGAGCACCGCATATAAGTGGTTGATGTGACTGTGGATTCCACCGTCAGAGACCAAACCGAAGATATGAAGCGCTGAACCGTATTTCTTCACGTGACCTGCCGCATCGTTCATCGCTTGACGCGAGAAGAACGAGCGATCCTTGACCGCGTTGTTGATTCGGGATAGCGATTGATAGACGACGCGACCTGCACCGATGTTGAGGTGACCCACTTCTGAGTTCCCCATTTGACCTTCAGGCAAACCGACGTATTCGCCTTTCGCATTCAACAACGTATGCGGGTATTGACCCCAGTAACGGTCGAAGTTCGGTTTATTTGCCGCCGTAACGGCATTTCCAAACTCCTCGTCACGCATACCAAAACCATCAAGGATGATTAGTGCGACTGGACGTTTTTTCATTTAAATCGCCTCCAACAGTTTGAGGAACGATCCTGTCTCAAGACTTGCACCGCCGACGAGCGCGCCGTCGATGTCTGGTTGAGCCATATATTCTTTGATGTTTTCCGGTTTGACGCTACCACCGTATTGGATTCGGACAGCTTCTGCTGCTTCAGCACCAAATTCAGCTGCAACGACGTCACGGACGAATTTACAAGAATCTTGTGCATCTTGTTCTGTCGCTGATTTACCTGTTCCGATTGCCCAGACAGGCTCGTAAGCGACGACGAGATTTTTCACTTGGTCGACAGTAAGACCTTTGAGGCTGTTTGCTGTCTGTTCGCGGATGACGTCTTCGAACTTGCCGCCTTCACGCTCTTCCAGTGTTTCACCTACACAAACGATTGGAACGAGACCGTGCTCGAACGCTTTTTTCGCTTTGCTGTTGATGAACGCATCTGTTTCGCCGAAGTACTCACGACGCTCAGAGTGACCGAGGATGACGTATGTCACGTCGAGTTCTTTGAGCATGAGCGGGCTGATTTCACCAGTGAACGCACCGCTCTCTTTGTCGTACATGTTTTGAGCACCGATCTTAAGATCCGTACCAGCTGCTGCTTCTGTCAAGTGTGCCAAGAATACTGCTGGCGCACAGACGGCTGCGTCGACTGTCGTCGAAGCAGGTACAGCTCCTTTGACTTCCTCAACGAATGCGACTGCATCCTTGAGCGTCAGATTCATCTTCCAGTTACCTGCGATAATTGGTTTACGCATTGAGAAACACTCCCTTGTGAACTTAGATTACTTGTCGTTTAGCGCTTCGACACCAGGAAGAGCTTTCCCTTCCATGAATTCGAGACTTGCTCCACCACCTGTAGAGATGTGGCTCATTTTGTCAGCAAGACCGAATTTCTCTGCCGCAGCAGCTGAGTCGCCACCGCCGATGATTGAGTACGCATCGCTGTCCGCAAGAGCTTGCGCGACACCTTTTGTACCGTTTGCGTATTTATCGAGTTCGAATACGCCCATCGGTCCGTTCCAGACGACGAGTTTCGAGTTCTTGATTGCCTCTGCATAGAGTTCAACCGTTTTTGGACCGATATCAAGTGACATGTGATCCGCTGGGATCTCTGTGATGTCACGTGGTCCGACATATGTTTCTTCTCCGAATTCCTTCGTGATGACACAGTCGACAGGCATGAGGAACTTAACGCCTTTTTCTTCTGCTTTTTTCATGAATTCCTTCGCTTGGTCGATTTTGTCGACCTCAAGAAGTGAAGTACCGACTTCGATACCACGAGCTGTGAGGAACGTGTACGATAAGCCGCCACCGATGATCAACGTATCGACGATGTCGAGTAAGTGATCGATGACACCGATTTTATCCGCAACTTTCGAACCACCGATGATTGCCGTGAACGGGCGATCTGGGTTAGAAAGAGCTTTACCGAGAACTTGAAGTTCTTTTTCGATGAGAAGACCGGCAACTGCTGTGTCGACATGGTGTGCGATACCTTCTGTCGATGCGTGTGCACGGTGTGCTGCGCCGAACGCGTCGTTGACGAAGACGTCAGCGAGTTTCGCGAATCCTTTAGCGAGCTCTTCGTCATTTTTCGTTTCGCCAGAATAGAAGCGGACGTTCTCTAAGACGACGACATCGCCGTTTTCGAGTTTGCTGACTGCTTCTTCTGCAACTGGACCGTATGCTTCTTCAACGAGCTTGATGTCTTTACCAAGCAATTCGCTGAGGCGTGCTACGACTGGTGCAAGTGAGAACTCAGGGTTTTTTTCGCCTTTTGGACGACCCATGTGGCTAGCGAGAATGACTTTTGCTCCGCCTTCGATCAAGTGTTTGATCGTTGGGAGTGCAGCACGGATCCGTGTGTCATCCGTGATTTTACCGTCTTCCAACGGTACGTTGAAATCCACGCGTGTAAATACGCGTTTTCCTTGTACATCGATGTCGCGAATCGATTTCTTATTCATACATTCGTCCTCCGTCTCTTACGTATAGTGAGGGGCGAATGCCCCTCCCGCTTTTTTCCGCAATAAGAGCGGAGACTGATATCGTTTCCGCTCTTATTCAATTGCTATTTAATTGCTCGAATTACTTAGCGATTTCTGCGAAGTGTTTGAGTGTACGAACGAGTTGGCTAGTGTAAGACATTTCGTTGTCATACCAAGCAACTGTTTTAACGAGTTGTTTGTCGCCGACTGTCATGACTTTCGTTTGTGTTGCATCGAAGAGTGATCCGTAAGAGATACCAACGATGTCAGAAGAAACGATTTCGTCTTCAGTGTAACCGTAAGACTCGTTAGCAGCTGCTTTCATTGCTGCGTTGACTTCTTCTACAGAAACTTTTTTGTCGAGTACAGTTACGAGCTCAGTGAGTGAACCTGTAGCGACTGGTACACGTTGTGCAGATCCGTCAAGTTTACCTTGAAGTTCTGGAAGAACGAGACCGATTGCTTTTGCAGCACCAGTTGAGTTTGGAACGATGTTTGCTGCTGCCGCACGTGCACGACGGAAGTCACCTTTAGGGTGTGGAGCGTCGAGTGTGTTTTGGTCACCAGTGTAAGCGTGGATCGTAGTCATGAGACCTTCAACGATTCCGAACTGATCTTGGAGAACTTTAGCCATTGGCGCGAGACAGTTAGTAGTACAAGAAGCACCAGAGATAACTGTTTCAGTTCCGTCAAGGATTTCGTGGTTCGTGTTGAAGACGACTGTTTTCATGTCGCCAGTTGCAGGTGCAGAGATAACGACTTTTTTAGCGCCAGCTTTCAAGTGAAGCTCAGCTTTTTCTTTGTCTGTGAAGAAACCAGTACATTCGAGAACGATGTCAACACCGAGCTCGCCCCATGGGAGTTCTTCTGGGTTGCGGTTAGCAAGTGTTTTGATTTCTTTACCGTTGACGAGGAAGTAACCGTCGTGTACTTCAACTTCGCCGTCGAAACGACCTTGAGTCGTATCATATTTGAGAAGGTGTGCAAGCATTTTAGTGTCTGTAAGGTCGTTGATCGCGACTACTTCGATTCCATCGAATTGAAGAATTTGACGAAGTGCCAAACGTCCGATACGTCCAAATCCGTTAATACCAACTTTTACTGCCATGATAATTTTCCTCCTTTTAATGTAAAGCGAGTTATCTATTATTCAAAAGGGGGTTACCCTTTCAAAATCGAAGCTGCTGCGCCTTCATCCGTGATCAGGATGATGTCTGGCGACTGTTTGACATAGGCATTGATCGCTTCTGCCTTCGAATGACCACCTGCGACGACGATGACGTGTTCGACTTGCTTCAAGTCAGCCAGTTGGAGACCAACTGTCTTGACCCGGTGCACGATGTTCCCGTCTCGGTCGAAGTAATATCCGAATGCTTCCGCTACTGCCTGGTCATGTTCCAGTCGGGTCAGGAGATCCTCAGACGCACGACGACGTTTTGCCATCGTTTTCGCCTCACCAATTCCATGTACCACGATTGAAGCACCTTTAATCATTTGAAGCACATTTTTTATGCTCGGCTCTTCGATCATCTTGACGAAAGTCTCTGTGCTGACCATGTCTGGGATGTGAAGCAGATGATAATCACTTTGAGCGCGTGATGCCATCCGTGAGCATACTGTGTTCGCTTGTAGTTCGAGCGTTTCTCCCAGTCCTCCGCGTGCCGGAACGAACGTCATTGGACGGTGTTCCTTGTCTGGCGACATCATCGCCGCGACCGAAGCCATCGTCGTACCGCCTGTGACAGCGATCGTATTGTGATGGTTTGAAGAAAGCTCTCGCTTGAGTCGTGCGACGGTCGCCCGTCCCATGTCTCGTTGTACCCAGAAGGTCTCATCGGAATCACCCGGTACGATGACGACGTCCCGTACCCCGAGTCTCTCTTTCAAGGCTTTCGCCATGTCTGAGATCCCTGCGAGTTCTCCCATGATGCTGTGCATGCTGCGAAGAACGTTTCGTCCTTCATCCGTTAAGGACATCCCTTGCGTTGCGACCTCTAGGAGGTCTTGCTGCTTCAAGAAGTCGACTTCCCGCCGTAAGACGCGTTCCGTCAAGCCAAGGCTTGTCGCAAGTGTACGTCGTCCGATCGGTTGCATCAGTCGCACATAATGAAGGATGTCGTAGCGTGTCTGCATTTCTTCGATCAGATCAGGCACGATTCGTTTTTGGATCTGGACTAACTGCCGAATCATGTATTTCCCTCTCCTCTCAAGTAGCTGGACGCTTTTTGTCCCGCATGTCATAACGTGTCCCACTTGGTACACCGTTATCATAACAGTCCATTTCTCGCCTTGCAAGTCTCGTTTCTCAAGTTTTTTGAAGTAAGCGTTTTCTTACTGTTTCTGTCTCGAATTTGCCATAACTCCAGATTTCCTCGTCATGCATGACAACGGGAATCTCGTATAAGAACCGTAGACTGAGCGCTTCATCCTGATCAATGTTGACTTCCTCGAACGTCCATTCCGGAAACTCATCGAGTACGAAGTCGAGTAAGATGGCGGCCTCTTCACATAGCGTACATCCCGGACGTGAATAGAGTGTTAAGTGTCTGTGTCGTTTTAATCCCATTCTGATTGCGCCTTCCTTTGCTGCATCGTTTTTTTCGTTAAACCAAGCGCTGTCCGATATTTCGCGACCGTCCGTCGCGCGACTGTCAGACCATCTGCTTGCAAGCGATCTGTCAATTGCTGATCACTTAACGGACGATTGCTATGTTGAATGTATTCGGCGATCCGCCGTTTAATCAAAAAACTCGAATCTCCGGTTGTCGTCCGTGAGACGAACAAGTCTTCTAGGGCAACGAGACCATGGACCGTCTCGACATACTTCGACGCAATCGCTCGACCAATCGTTGACGGATGATGCCCCGTTGCCTCAGCGACTTGTTTTTTCGTCAATGGCTCAAGATACAGTTCTCCCTTGAACCAGCGTTCTTGTCGCTCAAGCAAGACCAAGAGGATGGCATGCATCGTGACACGGCGTCGTTCGTACGCGCGCAAAAAAGGCGTTGCCTCTTTTAATTCGAGCCACGTCTGATCCGTGTCGAGTGTCATCCAGTTGATTTGAAGTTCTCCATCTAACAGGTGAATCCGCGCTTCTGCTGTCACCGGTCGTTCTTCTTTTGGAAGATCCGGTGTCCGGCTCAACCGCGTCAATTGTTTTCGCAACCGCGCTCGATCCTGTTCACTGAACTGCGCGAACACCTGACTTGCGGATTCATGTCGCAACCGATTCGTCAGTCCGATCAATTCCGCGTCGTCTAGCTCGATCGCCTGTAACCATTGGCACTCGCGTTCCGAACGGGCAGCGATGCCGACTGGTTCACATTGTTGTAAGAGTGTCCGTGCCTCTGTAATCGTAGCGACATCGGTCGAGAAGGATGCAGCAAGCTGCTCGTCCGATGTCCGCATTAAACCGTCCGCTTCTAAATACACGATGAGTTGTTCCGCCATATATCCTATTTCCTGTCTGACTGATTCTAAACGTATTTGTGCAAGAAGCTCGTCTTCATAGGACGCTAAATTACCCGCCATCTGCTCGAATTCTAGCGAAACCTGATTCGGGTAATGGCGATGCAACCGTCGTTTCAACCGTCGCCATTCCTCCTCGAGCTCTGACGCTGGTTGTTCAAGCACATGTAACTGATACTGTTGTGACGCCGATAACGTCATCTGTTGCGTCTGTTCCTGGCGTTGATCCATCGATTCCCCTCCCCCCACTTCTTATTATAGAAGAAACGTTTTAAAAAACGTGCTCTGAACCCCTTTTGAGTCGCTAGAGAAAAGAAAAGTCATGCTTCCCTATTGCTTTTCTGAAAAAATGTCGCTATACTATTAATTGTTCAGTACATCAGATGCACCCGTAGCTCAGGGGATAGAGCACTGGTTTCCGGTACCAGGTGTCGGGAGTTCGAATCTCTCCGGGTGTACCATTTATTCAACTACAAGGCAATGCCAGCAATGGCGTTGCCTTTTTTCTATACTGATATGTTTCATTTGCCCTTGTAATGGAAAAATACCTAAAAGTCGCATCGTATCTTTTGACCAATATTGACCAAAGGATTATGATAAGGATAAGTCGAATAGGAAGCTACATACCAACTATAAGGAGGCAAAGACTATGTTAATTCCAACAGTCATCGAACAAACAAACCGCGGGGAACGTGCTTACGATATCTACTCACGTTTGCTAAAAGACCGCATCATTCTTCTCGGGAGCGCGATTGACGACAACGTCGCCAACTCAGTCGTTGCCCAACTTCTGTTCTTAGCAGCAGAAGATCCAGATAAAGAAATCTCGCTTTACATCAACAGCCCAGGTGGTTCAATCACTGCCGGTATGGCGATTTACGATACAATGAACTTCATCAAACCACAAGTTTCAACAATTTGTATCGGTATGGCAGCATCGATGGGTGCGTTCTTGCTCCAAGCGGGCGCAAAAGGAAAACGTTTCGCGTTACCAAACGCTGAAATCATGATCCACCAACCGCTCGGTGGTACACAAGGTCAAGCATCGGATATCAAAATCCATGCGGAGCGTATCATCAAAATGCGTGAGCACCTCAATAAAATCATGGCTGAAAACACAGGACAACCACTTGAAGTCATCGAACGCGATACAGAGCGTGACAACTTCATGTCAGCACAAGCTGCTGCTGACTACGGTCTCATCGACCGCGTCATGGAACGTGCATAAGTCATCCAGAGTGTCTCCTTCGGGAGGCACTTTTTTTGTATCCATAGGAAAGCGAAGCCTTGTCGGTTATCGTTGCATACAAAAAAACCTCCCGTTCCTTATAGAACGAGAGGTCGATGATCAGTCGATCAAGTCTGTGATGTCTGAAACGATATCGTGGTTTTCACGAATCAGCGAGTAGATCGCGTTCGCATGTGGCGAAAGCTCTTCCTCTGCTTGTAATTGTTTCAGGAATAAAGATGTTGCGAACGCAACGAGTGTGCTTTTCGGTACACCGATTGATTTTGCTTTTTTTGTTAACACTTCATCAAACTTCGCATCGACTGTCAGCGAAATACGTTTCTTTTCGTTAGCCATTTCAAAAACTCCTTAATTCGAACATTTAGTTGCATCGACTATATATTATAGTAGACTATGGTTCATCCCGCAAGCGACCCTCTTATAAGGCCCCTGTCATCGACTCTCCATTTCGTACTTTTTCAGCGATTTGATCAATCTTCCGCAACCGGTGATTGATCCCTGATTTTGAGATGGAGCCGCTTTCGACCATCTCTCCGAGTTCTTGTAACGTCACGTCTTGATGTGTCACACGCAAGATCGCGATCTCCTTCAGCTTATCCGGTAAGACATCGAGCCCGACCGTCCGCTCAAGGAACTTGATGTTCTCGACTTGGCGTAATGCCGCACCGACCGTTTTGTTGAGGTTTGCCGTCTCACAGTTGACGAGACGGTTGACCGAGTTACGCATATCTTTTAAGATCCGGACGTCCTCGAACCGTAGCATCGATTGTGTCGCATCAACGAGCTTGAGGAAATCGGAAATCTTTTCGCTCTCCTTGATGTAGAGGATGTGTCCCTTTTTCCGTTCGATCGCCTTCGCGTTCAAATCAAAGACGTTTGATAAACCACGGAGCGCCGCATTGTGCTCCTCATATAAGCTGAAAATCTCCAAGTGATACGACGACGTCGCCGGATTGTTGAGCGAGCCCCCGGCGAGAAACGCTCCTCGTAAATACGCGCGCGCTTTGCGTTCGTCGTTGAGGATCGTGTCACTGATGGAACGAATCATCGTGAACCCTTCCCCTAAAATCCCGAGGTCTTGTAAAATCTTGTCCGCTTGTTGTTTGACGCGGACGATATAGACATTATTCTTTTTCAGACGCATTTTCTTCCGCACGAGCAGATCGAGATGGACCCCGTATGCTTTTTTCAGCAATGAGTAGATCCGACGAGCAATCGAGGCATTCTCGGTCGAGATATCGAGTGTCAGACCACGTCCGAGACCGAACGAGATTGCACCGTTCATCCGGGCGAGCGCCGCGAGTTCCGCCTTCATCTCGTGATCGGTGATCGGAATCTGCGTTAATTCTTTTTTGACTTCTGAGGCAAAGCTCATGTCAGCTCCTCCTTTCCTTCGAGTTGACGCATCCGTCGAATCGACAACACCTTTCGCATGACGAGGCTTGCGACGGCATCTGAGTCATGACGGATGAAATGATGATTGTAGTCGACGATATCGTCTGCCAGCACTTCAACGCCAGCAAGCTCGAATTGTTTTTCATTATAGGTGACGATGTCAGCGTGATCCTTCTGGTATTTCTTCAGGTAACTCGCATCGATCGATTCGTTGTTGACGATGATCGTATCAACGACGCCTTGTCCGAGGAAGCGTTCGAGTGCCGCTAAATGCTCATTGGCTGTGAACGCCGTCGTCTCGCCGGGTTGCGTCATGACGTTACAGATATAGACGACCGGAGCTAACGATTGTTGGATTGCTTCCCGGATCTCATCGATCAGGACATTTGGGATGATACTCGTATAGAGACTACCCGGACCAAGGACGATGACATCGGCATCAAGAATTGCCTGAATCGCTTCCGGAACCGGTCGGACATCTTGTTCTTCGAGGAAGATCCGTTCGATCTTCTTGCCAACCTTCGGGATCAACGACTCGCCTTTGACGATCGTTCCGTCCTCGAACTCGGCACATAACGTGATCGTCCGTTCCGTCGCCGGATAGACCTTTCCTTCTGCGTTCAACAGTTGTCCCATGACGCCAATCGCTTCGACGAACGAACCGTTACAAAGCTGAGTCGCTGCTGTCAGCATCAGGTTTCCGAGCGAATGCCCGTGTAATCCTTCCCCGGTCTCGAACCGGTATTGCATGATTCGGTCCATCAACGTCTCCGACTTCGATAAGGAGACGATGACGTTTCGGATATCGCCTGGCGGTAACATGTTGAATTCCGTCCGCAGACGACCAGAACTGCCCCCGTCATCGGCGACCGTGACGATGGCTGTGATGTCGAGCGGGTAATGTTTCAGTCCACGAAGAAGCGTCGAGAGTCCTGTCCCGCCACCGATGGCGACGACTTTACGTTCCCATTTCATCACTTCTCCTCCTTCGCATACACATAATCCCGGTGATTGGTCTCGATGTGATACTGCGTCGCGAATTCTTTACTGATCGCTTCCGCGAATGTGATCGAGCGATGTTTCCCGCCTGTACAACCGAGAGCGATGACGAGTTGTGACTTCCCTTCCCGCTCGTATTGTGGAATCAGGAACTCGAGCAAATCGACGAGTTTTTTATAGAACAGCTTCGCTTCCGGCCACTGCATGACGTAGGACGCGACTTCCTCGTCGAGTCCCGTCTTTGGACGCAGCTCTGGAATGTAGAACGGATTCGGTAAGAAGCGCAGGTCAAAGACGAGATCGGCATCAAGCGGTAAGCCGTGTTTGAACCCGAACGACATGACGTTGACTGTGAACGGAATCCGTGTCCCTTCCGTGAACTCCTTCAAGAGACGTTCTTTCAGTGCAAGCGGCTTGATGTCACTCGTATCAATCAGCATCTGTGCCTTATCACGGAATCCTTCGAGCAACGTCCGCTCACGTTCGATTCCAATCAATGGGGAATCCGTCGGTGCGAGCGGATGCGAACGGCGCGATTCTTTGTAACGACGTACGAGGACATCGTTTCGTGCATCAAGATACAACATCCGGATTTGTAAGTCCGTTTTCTTTAAATCCTCATAGACGACAAAAAAGCTGTCGATGAAATCACGCGCGCGGGTATCGATGGCAACGGCGATTTTAGGACGCACTTGTCCAATGACTTCGATGAGATGCGGCAGTAACGTCGGGGGTAGATTGTCGACACAAAAATAGCCTAAGTCCTCAAAGCTGTTCATTGCGACAGTCTTCCCAGCCCCACTCATACCCGTGATGATGACAAGTTGCGGTTGATTCTGTTCCATCTTTTCGCCCTCCAGACAACAGTTCCGTGTGTATTTTTCACTTCTTTCTCAGTATATCATAAAAAAAGAGCCAGCTTCACTGAAGTCTCCTTCAATGAAACTGGTTCGATATTATGCGTGTGAGGATTCTTGTAATTCTTCAAGCAACGCTTCAATGAAATGCTGTGCATTTTGCGCTGCGATCGAACCATCATTTGTTGCTGTAACAACTTGGCGCAATGTTTTCTCACGAACATCACCGGCAGCAAAGATACCTTTGATGTTCGTTTCCATCGCTTCGTTCGTCACGACGTAGCCTTGGTCGTTTAAGATCCCGAGATCTTGGACGTAACCAGTGATTGGGTTCATCCCGATGTAGATGAAGACTCCATCGATCGGATGCGTCGTCACGTCAGCTGTTTTTGTGTTGATCAACTCGATACCGCCGACTTTCCCGTCTTGTTCGTTGATCTGTTTGACCGTATGGTTCCAGATGAAGTCGATTTTCGGGTTGTCGAACGCACGTTTTTGAAGAATTTTTTGAGCACGGAGCTCATCACGACGGTGTACGATCGTGACTTTTTTCGCGAAGCGTGTCAAGTAGACACCTTCTTCAACCGCAGAGTCGCCTCCACCGATGACGAAGAGTTCTTTTTCTTTGAAGAACGCGCCATCACAGACGGCACAGTATGAGACACCGCGACCGCCGAGCTCTTCTTCACCCGGTACGCCGATCTTCTTATATTGTGCACCGGACGCGATGATGATCGCCCGTGCGTAGTAATCTTTGTTGTGTGCATGAATCGTTTTGTATGCTTTACCGTCTTCGATGCTTCGAACGTCTCCGTACGCATATTCTGCGCCGAATGCTTTCGAGTGGTCGAACATTTTTTGCGAGAGATCTGGTCCGAGGATGCTATCGTATCCTGGGTAGTTCTCGATATCTTCTGTGTTCGCCATTTGACCGCCCGGAATCCCGCGTTCGATCATCAATGTCGAAAGGTTCGCACGTGATGCATAAAGTGCAGCTGTCATCCCAGCAGGACCTGCCCCGATGATGATGACGTCATAAATTTTTTGTTCTGTTTCCGCCATGATTCCACCCCATTTATCATAATCGTTGTAGTTTGAGTATAGGTGAGAATCGCCTAAACGTCTAACACTTTGCTTGCAGCGGTGCCAGCATCCGTTCATGTGTCCGGATCATTGATGCGACATGATCGAACGAACAATCGACGAGCGATGCACATTCTTCGATCAACATCCCGTCCCGTAAATCATGGAACAGATAAAGCAGCGATGCAGCGGATGCTTCGATCGAATCGAATGACTCACCGCTTAAGACGAGTTGTGCAAAGCGCTCGTAAAAATCACCTTCAAGACTCATTCGTTCTTCGTCTGAAACGAATCGTTCCGCAAGACGGATCGTCTGCAATGCCCGGTGAATGCGTTCATCCACGACATCAGTCCGACCTTCCATCTCAATGACAATCTGTTCTGTCAATAAGAGAACGTCTTCCCGGTCCGTCACTTCTGGCATCATCGATAACGCCAGTCGTGCCTCGGAATCGTTCAGTTTGCCAAGGAGCAGTGCCGTGAAGATGCGCGAGACATCATCTTCTGTCTTCAACGCTTGGATGAGTGCTGAACGGAATTGCAGGTTGTGGCGGATGTCATACGTATCCGTTTCTTCCTTTAACGCTTGTGCTTCGTCCGACTTCAAGAAAGCCGCCGCTTCTTCGACATGTCCCGTCTTATAGGCAGAGATCGATAACCAGTGACCGAAGAGTGGATCTCCTCGGTAACCGCGACGCTCGAGTAATTTCAACTCTTCATAGGCGATATCGTACCGTCCGATGATCGCTAAAGTTGAGGCAACCTTATAACGTGTCTCAAGATGCACGGAACGGACGTGTTCGAGCTGACGAGAGAGACGATGTGCCTCTTCGTCCTGTCCCATCTCGTGTAGCAAGACGAGCGTGTTACAGAGGGCATGCAAATTGCCCGGGTTTCCTTCAAGGACCCGTTCGAGGGAAGCGAATGCTTGATCATTCTCTCCTAAATAGAACTCGACGATCGCGAGGTTGTTGTAGGCAGGCCAGAACGTCGGGTACTGGGCAATCAGTCCAGTCAACGTCTCCTGTGCCGCGAACAGCATTCCTTTATCGATCTGGCGTTGTGCCTGACCGTGCAGACGAATCAATTCATCCTCTTCGTCGTCTTCCATCTCTTGTTCAAGATCAATCAGTTCCACGAGTGCGGCCGATGCCTCCGCGTGTTTGCCGTTTGGTGCTTGCTCTAAATATTCCATCGCATGTTGTCGCGCTTCTTCGTAAAGCGAGACGTGTGCGTAGTTATTCGCTAAATAAAAGAGTGCTTCCGTATTTGATGCGTCGAGTGCGCGTACTTGTTTCAAGACATCATTCGCATGATTGATTTCTCCAGTCTCGAATAAGACACGGGCATAACGGAGCAAATAACGGATGTCCGCTGGCTGAAGTGTCGTCGCCTCATCTAGATGATAGACGGCTTCGTCCAGTCGCCCTTCCCGGTGCGCCTTCCGTCCGCGGAAATAAAAAAGTTCCGCTTGGCGCGCTGTTATCGCAAAGGGGTCTGCTTTGTATTTGGTTAATTCCATCATGATTCAAGCCCCCATAAATAGTAAACTGGTTTCGTAGTTGCAGACACAAGAATACCCTATCTCTAGGAGGCATGCAACAGAAAAAAACGCCGGAGTTCATCCCCAGCGTTTTGCATAAATCGATTCCAGTTCTTTGTAATTCTCTAAGCATTTTCGTACAAAAGCATCCGTCTCTGGATTCAGTCCTTCAAGACGTGCCACGTCCTTGTCATATGCTTGCCGTAAGCTCGTCGCATAATCCGGAATCTCTCCGTCATATGCATAAACGACTGCGGGCGAAACCGTGATCTTTTCGTGCTTATGCAAGGCGGTCCGGATATGGAAGAGCGGGACATCGACTTGGTTCGGCTGATGAAGATCCCCTTGAACAGGATGCTTCTCGACAGCCAACACCTCAACGACGAGACCTTGTGGACGTTCGGCGAATAATCTTCCGAAATACTTTCCTGTCTTATACGTAAAGCGGATGTGCGTCATCTTTTTTCCTTCTTCCTTCTCACAGTTTTGTCACATTTCATGCCGGCGAAGCGGCTGACTCGAGACCCGTTCGTTCGGTGCAATGTCCCGGTGAACGACAGATCCGGCACCAACGACGGCACCATCTCCGATCGTTACGCCGGGTAGAATCGTCACGTTCGCACCAATCAAGACGTTGCTTCCGATGACGACGTCACCTAAACGGTACTCCGTCGTCAAATATTCATGACAGAGAATCGTCGTATTGAAGCCGATGATCGTATTGTCACCAATCGTGATCCTCTCTGGGAACATCGTGTCCGGCATCACCATCAAGGCAAGCGCCGTCTTCTCGCCGATCTTCATCCGGAGGCATGTCCGGTAGAGCGCGTTCTTGAAACGAAGCGACGGAGCGAACCGACCGATCGTGATGATCGTAAAGCACCACATCACTTTAAAGAACGACACGGTCTGGTACATGTGCCAGAGCGGATTCGTCGTACCGACCTGAAACCGATCAGTTCGCCGTGCCATTTTGTTCCTCCAGCCAAGTAGCAAGATGATCCATCGAATCAATGATGACATCCGGTTCGAGGGCTTCTAAATACGCACGACCTTTGATTGCCCAACCGACCGCGACCGTCTTCAGTCCCGCGTTCTTACCACCGAGAATGTCCGTATCGTTGTCACCGACCATGATCGTTTCGTCTGCCGTTGCTCCAAGCAACTGCATCGCTTTTTCGAATGGCTCAACGGCTGGTTTTTCTTCCGTTACGTCGTCGGCTGCAATGACAGCATCAAAGAGTGATGTCAATCCGAACAACTCGATACCGCGAAGAGCGACACGACGACTTTTCGACGTCACGACCGCCATCTTGTATCCTGCTTCATGCAGACGACGTAATCCGTCAAGCACACCTGGATACTCGAGCACGAGCGCGTCATGCATCGCGATGTTGTAGCTGCGGTAAAAAGCGACCATCTCTTTCCACTGTTCTGCATTCATCGCCGAGAACGATTTTTCTAGCGTCGGACCGATGAACGGAAGCAGTTCCGCTTCCGTGAACGTCCGGTCCGGATAATAGTAACTGAGCGTATGCTCGAAGCTTTTTAAGATCAATGGATTCGTGTCGATCAACGTTCCATCTAAATCAAACAGTAGCGTGCGAATCATCGATTACTTCGCCTCCTTTTTCGAACCGTCCAAGTAACGAACGGCGTTGCGGCGAACGACCATCATGATCACACCGAAGATGATCAAACAGATTGAGACGATTTGCGCCGTCCGGAGTCCATCTCCCATCAACAGACTGTCCGTCCGGAGACCTTCGATATAGTAGCGTCCGATTGAATACCACACGAGATAACCAAGGAAGATATACCCACGACGTGGATTGAACTTCATCCGCCAGACGATCAACAGAATGACACCGATGATGTTCCAGATGCTTTCATAGAGGAACGTCGGTAAATAGTATGTTCCATCAATGTACATCTGGTTAACGATCCAGTTCGGCAAGTGGAGCGTATCTTGTAAGTACGACCATGTCGTTTCGCCACCGTGTGCTTCTTGGTTGAAGAAGTTGCCCCAGCGTCCGACCGCTTGACCGAACAAGAGCGATGGTGCCAAGATATCGGCGATTTGCCAGAACGAGATCTTTTTCTTACGCGTATAGATGATGACCGTCAAAATCGCACCGATGATCGCACCGTGGATCGCGATCCCACCTTGGCGGATGTTGATGATTTGGTCAAGATGTTGACTATAGTAGTTCCACTCAAACGCGACGTAGTAAATCCGGGCACAGATGATACTGATCGGAATCGACCAGATGACGACATCAACCGCATACTCTTCGTTGAAGCCGATTCGCTTCGATTCGAAAATTGCAATCAACAGTCCAACGACCGCACCGAGTGCGATGACGATCCCGTACCAGTAAATCGGTACAGGACCGAGTTCGATCGCCACACGGTCAAACGTTGGTTGTACAGAGGCTAAAGTTCCCATCAAAGACCACCATTCCCATCTTCAATTGCTTGCGCGAGACGTCCCGCGAATTCTTCTGCTGTGTTGATGCCCATGTTCTTCAGACGATAGTTCATTGCTGCGACTTCGATGATGACAGCAAGGTTTCGTCCGGGACGAACCGGAATTGTCAGGAACGGAATTTCCGTATCGATGATTTGGAGTGTCTCTTGGTCCAGGCCGACGCGGTCATAGACTTTCGATTGATCCCAAATCTCGAGGTTACAGACGAGGCTGATCTTCTTGTGCGAGCGAACCGCGCCTGCACCGAACAACGTCATCACATCGATGATCCCGATTCCACGAATCTCAAGCAGATGCTGAATCAACTTCGGTGCTGTCCCAACGAGAATCCCGTCACCAGTTTGACGAATCTCAACTGAGTCGTCCGCCACTAGGCGGTGACCTCGTTTAACGAGTTCGAGTGCCGTTTCCGATTTACCGACACCACTTGCCCCTTTGATGAAGACACCGACACCATAGATATCGACGAGGACACCATGCATCGCTGTCGTTGGTGCGAGTTCCGCTTCGAGGAAGTTCGTGATCTGTGACTCGACCGATGTCGTATGCCCTTTTGTCGTCAACAGTGGCACGTTCGTCTCGTCTGCAGCTTGGATGATCGCTTCCGGTACGTCAAATCCACGTGTGATCAAGATACCAGGTGTTTCATCCGTACAGAGGACATTCGCTCGTTCGCGTTGTTCCTCGTACGTTAAATTATTGAAGAACGTCAATTCTGTTTTTCCGAGAATCTGGAGACGTTCTGCCGGGTAATAGGCATAATAACCGGCAAGCACAAGGCCAGGTCGGCACAAATCAGCCGTCAGAATCGGACGATGTAAGCCCTCTTCTCCCGTGACGATGTGGAGATTGAATTGTTTTACGATTTCAGCTGTTCGCACTTTTGGTTGCACGCTTCGTCAGCCCCTTTCACTTGAAGTATTGTACCATATTTTTATTGGATTCATGGAATTGGATTAGAAGCATGATTTCTTGGGAATGGAATAAAGAGTTAATATTTTGAAGGAGGTTTTGCCGTGATGTCAGGCGGTGGTATCGGATTAATTTTAGTCATTATCTTATTTGCGGTTCTAGCGATTGCTGGTTTCGTCTATCTCATCATCTCACTGATTGATATGTGGAAAGCGTATTCGCGTAATCAAGATCAAACTGCCCTCTTATTCTTCATCATCTCGATTATCGGGATCTTCATCAGTGGTTCATTCATTTCCTACGTCCTCGCGATCATCTTCTATTGGAATCGCGCACGTGGAAAGAGTTGGCTCGGAATCGGTCTGATTCTCGTTTCGATCGTTCTTGCAATCATCGGTGTCATTGCCTTACTCTCGTTCGGTTACGATATGAATAATATCGAGAACATGAACTTCGACGAGCCGATGATGGATCAGGACTACGATTATTGATGTAAGCTACACCCATCTTCTTATGAGGATGGGTGTTTGTTTATCTAAAGGAAAACATAGCGATATATCCTTTTCTTCTACTTGCTTTCCTCAGGCGAGACACGAGCCGCGGCTGCATCGTTCGAACGAACGAGTAGCCGGGTCTCGTTTGTCTCTGACAGCGCGGATCACCGCGCTTTTTCCTGCAGGAGTCGCGTAAAAAGCAGGATACAAAAAAAGCAGCTACCTGATTCGATTAAGAATCAAGTAGCTGTTATCTATTTCTTATAACGCTTGTGGACTGAGGTGAACACCATGCGTGACCGAAATCGTACCTGTCTTCGTATCCGCTTCAACCTCGATTTTTGGTGAGCGACCGCGACCTGATACGAAATGGAGCTTCCGGTTGACAATCTCTTTTTGATCCCGGATTAATTCCATGTCATCGAGGTTGCAGTTGAGACCACCAAAGTTTGTCTCAAGCTCCCCGTAGACTTCAGCGCCGTGCGGCAACATCAGGGCGATGCTTCCAGCAAGCGACGACGCTTTGACCTTCGCATTTTGCGCTGTCTTCAGCTCGCAGCGGACGTTTCCGTTCGCTGTTTTCAGTTCTGAACGTTCGAAGACACCTGCCGTGATGATTTGTCCATTAGCTGTCTTCGCCTTCAAGACCTTCAACTCCGACTCTTCGATTTCAATCGAACCGTTCGCAGTCGATACTTTGACATCCTCACTGAACAAATCACGGACGTTGACCCGACCGTTCGCTGTCATCAGTTGAGCAGATGTCGTATCGAGTGACGTCAACGAAATTTCCCCATTCAGTGTCTGTAAGACGAATGATTCGTAATGACGGCGCGGAACTTTCAGATGGACTGTCGCCCGGACACTCTTATCCTTCAAACGGATCGAGAGTGTGTTCGCCGAGACTGCGTGTTGAACAGCGGCCTGAAGTTGCTCAAGCGCCTGTTCTTCCGTCACTTGTTGGCGGCGGAGCGGACGTCCTGTCACCGTCAATTCGCATTCTTCGAGATCACTCGGTTCGACGACCAAGTTTGCATTGAACAGATCGACGTGAACCGTCTCTCCGCTGAATGGGAATTGTTTGACGTAGGTGACGTTCGGACCGGACGCCTGATTAAGCGAAAGATCACTGTCCTTGATCCGGCTGACGAGATTATCGAACGCTGACATGACTTTCGTCGTCAGTGAATCGACGGAATACTGGTCGACCCGATCATATTGTTCTGGTTCATCGACGTACTTATGTTCACTGGCAGAAGTTGCACGTTCGTCGATCGCTTCGAGCCGCTCGAGTTTATCGAGTGCCTCATCAATCGTTAACTTTCCTTCTTTGACTTGCTCCAATATCAATTGACGCATATCTTGCTTCATGAACCGTTCCCTCCTATTCTTGAACCTCAAACGTGTGTTACATGATACTTTCGTTTAAGTTCCCTTAGTTCCTTCCTACGAATCCTCATCCACAAAAGTTTCACGATTCAATTCGTGCCGCATCGCGTTCAAGGACAGGTGCGAGGTATCGTCCCGTGTAGGATGCTTCGACTTCAGCAATCTGTTCCGGTGTACCGGCAGCAACAATCGTTCCGCCACCGTCGCCACCCTCTGGTCCTAAATCAATCAAGTAGTCGGCCGTCTTGATGACATCCAAGTTGTGTTCGATGACGAGCACTGTATCACCATTGTCGACGAGACGTTGCAAGACTTTCAAGAGACGCGCAATGTCGTGGACGTGGAGTCCTGTCGTCGGCTCATCGAGGATGTAGATCGTCTTCCCAGTCGAGCGTTTATGCAACTCGGACGCCAGTTTAACACGTTGCGCTTCCCCGCCGGACAGTTCCGTCGCGGGTTGACCGAGACGCATGTATGTCAGACCGACGTCAGCGATCGTCTGCAATTTACGCGTGATCTTCGGAATGTTCTCGAAGAAGGCGAGGGCATCTTCAACCGTCATCTCAAGCACGTCGGCAATCGTCTTGCCTTTATATTTCACTTCGAGTGTTTCGCGGTTATAACGTTTCCCATGACAGACTTCACACGGTACATAGACGTCCGGTAAGAAGTGCATCTCAATCTTGATGATCCCGTCGCCACGACAAGCTTCACAGCGTCCACCCTTGATGTTGAAACTGAAGCGTCCTTTTTTATAACCACGCAGTTTCGCTTCGTTCGTCGAAGCAAAGACGTCACGGATGTCATCGAAGACACCGGTATACGTTGCTGGGTTCGAACGTGGTGTCCGACCGATCGGCGACTGGTCGATGTCGATGACCTTATCGATTTGATCCAGACCGGTAATCCCTTTATGGGCACCCGGTTTTTCTTTCGCCCGGTTCATCTCGTGCGCAATCGTCTTATAGAGAATTTCATTGATCAACGTCGATTTCCCGGAGCCCGAGACACCGGTGACGGCGACGAACAGACCCAGCGGAATATCGACATCGACGTTCTTCAGGTTGTTTTCCGATGCTTTGTGGATATGGAGCATCCGACCGTCCGGCTCTTTGCGTGTTGATGGAACAGGAATGAACTTCTTCCCGGACAAGTATTGACCAGTCAACGAGTTCGCATCCTGCATCAACTCTTCCGGTTTCCCGGCTGCCGTGACGAATCCACCGTGATCGCCGGCACCAGGTCCGATATCGATCAAGTAGTCGGCTGCCATCATCGTGTCTTCATCGTGTTCGACGACGATCAACGTGTTGCCGAGATCACGCATCGCCTTCAGCGTATTGATCAGACGATCATTATCACGTTGGTGTAAACCGATCGATGGTTCATCGAGAACGTAGAGGACGCCCGTCAGACGCGAACCAATTTGTGTCGCAAGACGAATCCGTTGCGCTTCCCCACCGGACAACGTACCGGCTGCGCGTGAGATCGTCAGGTAATCGAGACCGACGTTCTCGAGGAACGACGCCCGTTCGTGAATCTCACGGACGATCATCCGCGAAATCGTCTGATCCTTCTCACTCAACTTCTCCGGTAGTTCGTCGAAGAACATGACCGCTTGTTTAACAGACATCTTCGTCACTTCACCGATATGATGATCGGATACTTTGACGGCAAGTGATTCCCGTTTCAAGCGGTGTCCTTGACACGTCGGACAAGCTTTCTTCGCCATGTAGCCTTCCATCTGTTCCCGGATATAATCAGACGACGTCTCCTTGAAGCGACGTTGTAAGTTATTGAGGACCCCTTCGAAGTAGAGGTTCGTATTTCGGACCATCCCGAAGTCGTTCTCATAACGGAAGTGAATCTCTTCCTTCGTGTTTCCGTTCAAGATCGTTTCACGGTGTTCTTCTGACAATTGTTCGAACGGTGTATCCATATCGATCTTGAAGTGGTCGCAGACCGCTTTGAGTAATTGTGGATAATACTGCGAGCTCGTCGGTTCCCACGCCACGATTGCCCCTTCGTTCAACGACTTATCGGGATGCGGCACGACGAGATCAACATCGACCTCAAGCTTCGTTCCGAGACCATCACATGACGTACAAGCACCAAACGGTGAGTTGAACGAGAACATCCGTGGTTCGAGTTCGCCGATTGAGAAGCCACAAATTGGACAAGCATGATGTTCACTGAACAACAGTTCGTTGCCGTCCATCGTATCGACGATGACCCGACCATCCGCGAGGCGAAGGGCAGTCTCAAGTGAGTCCGCAAGACGGGCTTCGACGTCTGGTCGCACGACGACACGGTCGACGACGACTTCGATCGAGTGTTTCTTGTTTTTCTCAAGCGTGATCTCTTCGGCGAGATCCATCGTCTCTCCGTTGACACGGACGCGGACGAAACCTTCTTTCTTCAAATCGTCGAGTACCTTGACGTGCGTTCCTTTTCGTCCGGAAACGATTGGCGCGAGGATTTGCAGACGGGTCCGCTCCGGTAACTCCATCACTTGGTCGACCATCTGACTGATCGTCTGGCTCGAAATCTCGATTCCGTGATTTGGACAAATCGGTTTACCAATTCGTGCATACAACAGACGCAAATAATCATAGATCTCTGTGACCGTTCCAACCGTCGACCGTGGGTTTTTACTCGTCGTTTTCTGGTCGATTGAAATTGCTGGACTCAGTCCTTCAATCGTATCGACATCCGGTTTATCCATCTGTCCGAGGAACTGACGGGCATAGGCAGATAAACTTTCGACATAACGCCGTTGTCCTTCAGCGTAAATCGTGTCGAAGGCAAGCGACGATTTCCCTGACCCGGACAAACCCGTCAAGACGACGAGCTGATCGCGGGGGATTTCGACATCGATGTTTTGTAGATTATTGACGCGAGCGCCTTTGATGATAATCTGATTCTTCTTTTCTCCCAACTTAGGCACCTGCTTTCAATTCTAATATGAGGTCGCGGAGCTCAGCAGCTCGTTCGAACTGCATGTCCTTCGCCGCTTGACGCATCTCTTGGTCGAGCTGCTCAAGCAACGTTTCGCGCTCCGGTTTTTTGAGTTTGTTGAACTTCTCGAGTTTTTCGACGGTGTCGTCGCTCTCGATCGTCGTACTGATGACACCACGAACATCTTTTTTGATCGTCTGCGGCGTGATGCCATGTTCTTCATTGAACGCCATCTGGATCGCGCGACGGCGTTCCGTCTCATCGATCGCGCGTTGCATCGAATCGGTAACTTTATCGGCAAACAAGATGACGTGTCCTTCCGAGTTCCGAGCCGCCCGACCAATCGTTTGAATCAGCGAACGATCCGACCGCAAGAACCCTTCCTTATCGGCATCAAGAATCGTCACGAGTGAGACTTCCGGAATATCGAGTCCTTCTCGTAATAAGTTGATCCCGACGAGGACATCGTATTTCCCGAGTCGTAAGTCACGGATGATTTCAATTCTTTCCAGCGTCTTGATCTCCGAGTGCATGTAGTTGACCTTGACACCATTCTCTTTCAAGTAATCGGTCAAGTCTTCTGCCATCTTCTTCGTCAGTGTCGTCACGAGAACACGTTCGTTCTTCGCGACCCGGTCACGGATGTTATCCATCAAGTAATCGATTTGTCCCGTGATTGGATGAATCTCGATCGTCGGATCGACGAGGCCGGTCGGACGAATGATTTGCTCGACCATCTCTTTTGAATGTTCGAGTTCATATGGTCCTGGTGTCGCTGAGATATAGATTGCCTGACTGACTTTTTCCTCGAACTCCTCGAACCGTAACGGACGGTTGTCTTTTGCCGATGGAAGACGGAAGCCGTGATCGACGAGGACTTGTTTCCGCGCCTGGTCTCCGTTGTACATCCCGCGAATTTGCGGCAATGTGACGTGTGACTCATCGGCGACGAGCAAGAAGTCTTTCGGGAAGTAATCAAGCAACGTATACGGTGTTGCACCTTCCGGCATCAAGTTCAAGTGACGCGAGTAGTTCTCGATTCCGGAACAATAGCCCATCTCACGCATCATCTCGAGATCGTAGTTCGTTCGTTGCTCAAGGCGTTGCGCTTCAAGTAGCTGATTGTCTTCGCGTAATTTCGCGAGTTGGACTTCCAGTTCCTTCTCGATGTTCGCGATCGCTTTCTGAAGACGGGTATCTCCCGTCACGAAGTGGGACGCCGGGAAGATTGAGATATGCTCGCGGTCTGCGACGATCTCACCTGTCAGCGGATCCATGTCACGAATCCGTTCAATCTCATCACCGAAGAACTCGACCCGGACACACTGTTCGTCGCGTGACGCCGGGAAGATTTCGACGACGTCTCCTCGGACACGGAACCGTCCTCGTTGGAAATCGATGTCGTTACGCTCATACTGAATGTCGATCAGACGACGGAGCATCTCGTTACGCCCCATCTCATTGCCGACACGTAGTGACAAGACGTGATTGTTGTACTCTTCCGGGTTACCGAGACCATAGATACACGAGACAGACGCAACGATCAAGACGTCCTCCCGTTCGAACAGGGCGGACGTCGCCGAGTGACGTAGTTTATCAATCTCATCGTTGATCGAAGAGTCCTTCTCAATGAACGTATCCGTCGATGGGACATACGCTTCCGGCTGATAATAATCATAAAAACTAACGAAGTATTCGACCGCATTGTTCGGGAAGAATTCCTTGAACTCCGAGTAGAGTTGTCCCGCTAGTGTTTTGTTGTGGGCAAGGACGAGCGTCGGTTTCTTGATTTCCTTAATGACGTTCGAGACCGTGAACGTCTTCCCGGTACCAGTCGCCCCAAGCAACGTCTGATGTCGTTCGCCTTGTTTTAGCCCAGTCACCAATTTTTCGATTGCCGTCGGCTGATCACCGCCTGGCTCAAATGGTGAAACGAGTTCAAATTCCATCGTTTGCTTCCCCCTCATCACGTAAAAAATCTATTTTTATTGTACCACTTTACGAACAAACATTCGATTATGAAGTGTTCCTTTTAGGAAGTTACCCTTTTTTTCGAAAATGCAAAAGTTTCTTTTTTGCTTCGAGTGTTGACCCTCGATTTTTCTGCCGACAAAAAAATCCCCGTCACGGCTGTTCCGTGACAGGGATTTACTCGTTAATGCAAGGACCGCACTTTAGTGCGACCATGGACTGGCTCATTGACGAACAGGATGCCGAGCTCATGATGATCTTGTTCATAGAAGGCACGTTGCGCAAACCGGATGTCTCCGTTATGGTTCATGACTTCAAGACGCAGATACGGTTTGTGTTTTTGGATGGCTTCGTAGAACGATGTTTCCGAATCGACCTTTTCACCATTGACCTTATAGATCGCTTCGCCCGGAATCAAGCCCATCTCGGCAGCTGGTTTATCAGGTAGCGTTCCGAGAATGACGGCACCACGCGTTCCATTGAGGAACAATGGTGTCTGTGCCCGGTTCAATCGTTTGACCCGCTGATGCAACACAATGTGCAGGACGAGCAACAAAACGATCCCGTACAGCCATTCAGCTTGTCCGGTGACGTATGCAAGAACCGTCAATAGAATTGCAACGAGGCTCGTAATTAAACGTCCTTGAACGAGTGGACGCATCAATTCTTTCGGTAACTTACCCGTAAAGAGGAAGCTGAAGCCGATCGGTAACCAGAGAACGATCGGAACGAGCTCTGGGAAGCTGTAACGTGGCCACCAGGCTTCAAGCACGTCGCCCGGAACAAAGACGAGCAAAGGCAATAGCCAAAGTTTATTCGCTGACAGCCCACCGATGAAGCGACCACGCTTCGAAACGACGAGTGACGGTGACAGGCGTCGTTGCCCGCGCCACCAGACGAGGAGACATTCCGCAACGAGCGTTAACGTCGCAAGCAATAAAATCATTTTCGGCTCAACCGCTCGGACCGGATCAAGACGTGCATCCATCAAGAACCAGCCGGCAAGTCCAAGCAAGACGATCGGCCAAAGCGGTACGTTCAAACGTACGATGCCGATCAACAGCAGGACACTTGAGAATCCGAGTAACAGCAAAGCGTATTGCGGCGTCAGCGTCAATCCGAGCCAGCCACTGACGACGGATAAGACGAGACCAACGAGTAACCCTGGTAAAAGTGTTTCGAGGACATCGCTTCGTTTTCCGTGTGTCCGGGAGCGAAATAGTCCACGTTCCCGTTTGACACGCCGGATGCCGATGACCCAACTGACAAGGAGTGCTAACCACAAGGTCGGACTGGCGATGAGACTAATCGCGGTCCAACCAATTTCATCGAGTAATTCCACGCGCATTCAGACCTCTTTCCATTCCTTATTATTGAGCAGCGACCTCGAGTGCTTTTTTCCGCTGGACGTCATTTTTGTCGTCCTCGAGTTTCTTCGGGAGACGTGTCTCCATCTCACCCGCTGTCTGCTGATCGATTTTTCCAGTGACGTCGAGCTTCGCATCTTTTTGTAAGGCTTCGACAGCTTGCTTCATCGTGTCACCGAAATACCCATCCTGTCCTTTTGGCTCGTAACCGATTGCTTCGAGAACTAAGTGAGCGTTTTCGACCGATTTTCCATAATCACCGACTGCAAGTGACTTCTGATCAGTCAGGATCTTCGTGACGTTGAAGTACGCTGGTTGCTTGACTTCAATCGTCGGTTCGACCCCTTTTTTGTGGATCCAGTTGCCGTCCGGCGTCAGCCATTTGTTCGTCGTCAACTTCAAATCACTACCGTCCTTCAGATCGTACGCACTTTGGACGATTCCTTTACCGAACGATTTTGTACCGACAACCTCAGCCCCAGCACCTTCCTTTAGACCGGCTGCCAGAATCTCGGACGCGGACGCGGATCCGCCGTCTTCAAGCACGACGATGTTATAAGGTTTCTTCTCGTCTGCCTTCCCGAATTCCTGCTGCCGCTCCCCTTTATTGTTCTCAACTTGATAAATCGGAACATCTTTCGGAATGAACGGTGCAATCATGCTTGAGACAGCCGTCAAAAGACCGCCCGGATTCCCACGAACGTCGATGACGAGCCCATCGATATTCTGACTCTCGAGTTTCGCGAGCCCCTTCTCGAACTCTTCTGCCGTCGGTTCTGAGAACTGCGTCACTTGCAAGACACCAATCTTCTTCCCGTTGACGTCCTCAGTCGACGTATAGACCGTCTCGATCGGAATCGTGTCCCGTTTGATCGTGATGTCCATCGCGTCTTGACCGCTGCGTTGAATCGTCAGGACGACGTTCGTTCCTTTTTCACCACGGATTTTCTTGACCGCCTGATCCGTCTTTTGCCCTTTCGTCGACTTGCCGTCGATTTCTAAGATGACGTCACCAGGTTTAATCCCGGCTTTTTCAGCGGGCGACCCTTTGATTGGTGAGACGATGACGATCGACTCGCCCTTTTGTTCAAGCGTCGCACCGATCCCTTCGAACGAAGACGATAGATTCGTATTGAACGATGCTGTCTCCGACTCATCCATATAGACGGAATACGGATCGTCAAGCACTTCCGCCATACCGGATAACGCACCATCCAGCAGTTCTTTATCTGTTACGTCCTCTAGATAGTTCTGTTCGATCATTTGACGGACCTGATCAACTTTTTTCCAATCACCCGTCGCATTCGCCGACGACGATGACGTCGAGACAGAATCCGTTCCGCCAGCCGCTAACATTCCGACGGCGCCTGCCCCTAAACCAAGCCCGAAGGTACTGACCGCGATGACTGCTGTTGTAGATTTTTTCACGCTTGATTCCCCACTTCCGTTAAAAAACGCAGTATTTTTTTCAGTATAGCAAAAAAAGATAGGTTACCCTATCTTTTCGGTATTCTATGGGATGTCAAAAGATGTACGGTGCCGGGTCCACTGCATTCGGTTGTCCGACCGCCCACTCTCCCTTATGCAATTCGAAATGCAGATGCGGTCCTGTCGACCAGCCGGTTGAGCCAAGCGTCCCGACCGTTTGACCTGGCATGACCGTTTGCCCCGCAGACACGCTGATCGAGTCGAGATGCGCATAAACGGTCGTATAGACCTGTCTGTCGATCAAATGCGTCACCATGACGACATTTCCGTAACCGGTCGCACTACCGGCACGGAGGACGATCCCACCAGCTGCCGCATGAATCGGAGTTCCTTTCGCATTGACGAGATCGATGCCCGTATGCAACTCCGGTTTCCCTGTCAATGGATTGTTCCGCGGACCAAATGGTGACGACACATAGCCTTTGACTGGTAAGTGGAACGGGCGACTCACATCAACATCAACACTCGTATCCGGTGTTGCACTTGGCGCCTCGATCTCAGGTACCGACGTCTCTGTTTTTGGTGTCTCTGCTTTCGGTGCCTCTCCTTGTTCCTCTTTCGCTGCTGCCTCTCGTGCAGCTTCAGCAGCTTTTGCGGCTTCCGCTTGACGTTTGGCTTCTGCTGCCCGTGCGGCTTCTTCCGCTTTGCGTTTCGCTTCTTCTTTTGCTTTCCGTTCCGCTTCTTGCAGGGCAATCAATTCATTTTGGATCAGACGACGCTGATCCGCGAGGATTTCCGCCTCTTCAGCTTTCGAGAACTGCTCTTGTTGTAGTTCCTTGACCTTCGTGTTCAACTGGACGACGAGCTTTCGCTTCAAGTCAGACTCCGCGATGATCCGCGTCTGAAGAACGAGTAACTTCCGTTGTTCCTGTTTCATGCTCTCCAGTAATAACGCTTGTTCCGAGCGCTGTTCATTCAGTTGCTTGACGTTCGCCTTATAGGCTTGCAAGACATTATCATCTTGCTTGATGATCTCGCTGACCGTACTGAAACGCGAAATCAAATCCCCGAAATCCTTTGCGTCGAGCAGGACCTCGATGTATTTGACGTCTCCTTTTTGCTGGACGGCACGCAATCGGCTTCCGAGCAAATCTTCTTGCTGATGCAGTTCCTTCAACGTCTCGGAAATCGCTTCTTCCGTCAGACGTAATTGTTCCTTAGATGCAGCAACAGCCGCTTGTTGATCGGCTATTTTAAGCGCTAAATCATCCAAACGGCTGTTGACTTCATCCAGTTGCGCACGGGCTTCCTTGCGCTCCTGTTTCGTCAAGATTAACTTCTCTGATGTCTGATTCTGTGATCGTTCCGTCTCTTTCAGACGGCTTTCGACCTCCTGTTGTTCCTTCAGCAAATCTTCTTTCGACGTGGCATCAACGGACACACTAGTTCCAATCAAAGCTAAGCTCAGGACGGCAGAATAGAATCGGACTTTCATGAGAAGCATCTCTCCTCTATTTTATTTTTGAGTGAATCACTTAAATCTTCAAGAAACGACCGAGTGATGTCGTAGATCCCCATACACCGATGAATGCACCGAGTCCGAGTAGGATCAAGACGACTTGTGCCGACAGTTCACCTGGTGGAATCAGCGAGAAGATTCCCGCATTCACGGTAGCAAGTTGCGGTTGGATCGCGTTGTATGAGACTTCGTAACCGAAGTAGACGACGACGATCGGGATGATGGCACCTAATACGCCCATCAATAATCCTTCGACGAAGAACGGCGCACGGATGAATCCGTTTTTCGCTCCGACGAGGCGCATGATCTCGATTTCCCGGCGACGGGAGAAGATCGTGACTTTGATCGTGTTCGAAATGAGGAACATTGCCATGAATGTCAATCCGACGATCAGGATGATTCCACCGATCCGAACTCCTTCAAGGAAGTTAAACATCTTTTTAACATAGTCCTTACCATATTCGACACTATCTACATTTTCCATTTTTTTGATGGAATTTGCAAGTGTTTCTGTCTCTTTTGGTGAGGTAGCTTTGACGATATATCGGTCGTGAAGTGGATTATCCTTTTCAACCGACTGATAGGCTTGTGAGCCTTCGCCAAGTTGCTCCTTGAAGCGGTCCAGTTCTTCTTCTTTCGAACTATAACGAACAGAGTTGACACCCGGCATCTGCTTGAGGGAGTCACCCACTGCATCAATCTTCGACTGGTCTGCTTCCCGTTCGACGAACACTTGGATTTCAACGTCTTTTTCGACGTTATCGGAAATCTTGTTGACGTTGAACATGAGCATTGCGAATATTCCTACGAGAAGTAAAGTGACGGTAACAGCACTGACAGAAGCGAATGTCATCCAGCCGTTCCGGACGAGACCTTTTGCCCCTTCCCGTAAATGACGGAATCCATTAAACTTCATAGCCGTACATTCCTTTCTCTTCGTCTCGGACGATTTTTCCTCCGTCGATCGCTAAGACACGATGACGCATCTTGTTAACGATGTCTCGGTTATGTGTCGCCATTACGACCGTTGTCCCACGGCGATAAATTTCTTCGAATACTTCCATGATCTCCCATGCTGTATCCGGGTCCAGGTTCCCAGTCGGCTCATCGGCGATGACGAGTGACGGACGATTGACGATGGCTCTCGCGATCGAGATCCGTTGTTGTTCGCCCCCAGATAATTCGTCCGGATAGTTGCGCTCTTTATGTTTGAGCTTCACGAGATCGAGAACCTCGAGGACTTTCTTCCGGATTTGTGATTTGTCTTCTCCTACAACTTCTAGCGCGAAGGCGACATTTTCATAAACCGTCAATGACGGGAGTAGTTTGAAATCTTGGAAGATGACGCCGATTTGGCGACGAAGTTCGGGGATTTGACGGTTCTTCAGCTTACCGACTTCGATTCCTTTAAATAAAAATGAACCGCTCGTTGGTTTCTCTTCGCGGTACATCATTTTCATAAATGTTGATTTACCCGCACCCGACGGACCGACGATATAGACGAATTCGCCTTGATTGATCGTCAAATCGACCTCACGGAGTGCCGTGACGCCGTTCGGATAAATCTTACTGATTCGTTGCATCTTGATCACGTACTTCACATCCTTATTTATTTACTGATGCTGATGGATAGGTCTAAAAACCTACCGACCACCATTATAACAGGGACAAAATTGAACGCACATTACAATCAAATGTCATTTCAGGCGATTATACCATAAAAAAGAGGCACGAATGACGAACACGTGTCGTGTGTGTCATCTCGTACCCCATCATATCCCATAATTACTTTTTATCAGCGAGCCAGTCGGCAACGGCAACGATTTCTTCATCCTCTTTCAAGAGTCCGGCAGGCATTTGCCCTTTCCCGTTCTTGATGATTTCCTGGATTTCTTCTGAAGAATACTTCGAGCCGACCTTCGTCAGGTTCGGTCCGACGTTCCCTTCAAGGTTGTTCCCGTGACACGATGCACAGTTGTTCGCGAAGATTTTTTCCGCATCGACGGCTGTTTCCGTCTTCGACGAATCATCGTTCATCGTCGACTCTTCCTTCGTACTTGACGAATCGCTAGAGCTTGAATCGTCACTGCCGCCACACGCCCCGAGCGCAAGCGTTGTTCCTAAACCTAACGCAAGTAACAAGTTTTTCAGCTTCATCCGGATATCCCCCTCTTGTAAGTATCTGCAAAAACACTTCTGACCTAGTTAGAGTATAACCGTTATCCGGAAGAGTTAAGCGTGATTTCACAAAAACTTCACGAGTTCGGAACAATTACGGCACATTCCGGTAACGTTTATCATCGGTAAAACCGAGACCGAGCACTTCGTGGGCTTCACTGACGACGAGAAACGCCGACGGATCGATGTGTTTGACGATCTCTTTGAGCGTCGTGATCTCCCCTTGGCGAACGACGACCATCAGCATCGGTTTCCGTGTCCGTGTGAACGCACCTGCTGCCTCGATCTCCGTCGCCCCGCGATCGAGCGTCTCGAAGATTTCCTTCACTAACGCTTCCCGTTGATCGGAAATGATATAGGCGAGCTTGTCGTTCGTGATCCCGAGCTGGACGACGTCGATCATCTTGATCGTGATGAACAAGGCGACGAGCGCATACAATCCGATCTCGAGCGAGAAGATCGTCGCCGCACTGATGACGATCGTTCCGTCGAGCAAGGCAATACAGAGATGGAGCGGCAACTTGGTGAAGCGATGCAAAATTTGCGCGATCAAATCCATTCCCCCGGTCGACGCCCGGCCCCGGAAGATCAGACCGAGTCCGATTCCGACACCGGCACCGCCGAAAATCGCGGCAAGCATCGGATTCATCGTCGCAGCCGGAACATCGAACCGCTCATACACGAGGATGACAACCGGTAAAAAGATTGAACCGACGAGTGATTTGACACCAAACCCCATCCCGAGGATCATCCAACCGATCGCTAGTAAGACAACGTTCGCGACGAGTTGGAATAACCCGGGCGAGATCCCAAACAAATCGTTCAAGACGATCGATAAGCCACTGACGCCTCCTGAGGCGAGTTGATTCGGTGCTAAAAATAAACTAAAGGCACTTGCGACGAACAAGGACCCGATTAACAAATACGCATAATCGCGCACGACTTCCTGACGTGTCGATGTCATGACATTCCATTTCCCCTTATCGATTGATTCTCGTGTTTCATTTTAGCGGAAAAGTCAGACAACGACTAGATAGGCGGAACAACTCACAGTGTTCCCTTTATACCGCACTAAAGGGCGGACTATAGCGGACGATGCCGCTAACACCGCGCAACCCATTTCGTTCAAGCGCAAGGACGAGAAAGACCTCTGGCGGAACGGGGAACGGTGGGTGAATATCATAGTCGATCGCCCGTTCGAAACCGAACTGTGGATAGTAGCTGTCGTGACCGAGCACGACGATGTGTGATTCACCGGCGTCCCGCGCATCCTCAATCACTTGACGGATCAATTCGGAACCAATTCCTTTTCGTTGCCAGACCGGCCGGACGCCGACTGGTGCTAAAGCAAGCGACGGAATGTCATCGATATGGATCCGGCTTAAGAGGACGTGTCCGACGATTTCTCCTTTATCAGTTACCGAGACGCGACCGAAGACCGGTTGCGCTGCTTCATCCTCGCGTAAGGCATCGACGAGGTTTGCCTCGTTCGGTTGTTCGAATGCCGCTTCGTGAACGAGCCGGATTCCCGCTGCATCCTTGAAGCCTTCTTTACGAATGATCATCAGATATTGCTCCCTTCGAGTGGTTTTGTTGCAAGAAGCGTAAATTCCTTCGGAATGTTCTCACCGTTCCAGCCCCGATGCTCATCGAATCGCTTTAATGTGAAACCTGTTCGCAGGACACCGTTTAAGATTTCGCTCAGTGTAAAATAGCGGACGGAGACATCCGGAAAATCGACTTGCTCCTCGTCCGTAAAGTGCGTCTTATATGCCAAGTCACCCGCCTGTACCGCTTGATCGAAATAACACGGTTTATACGTCAAGTCCGTATCAATCCAGCGTCCGACCGGATGAAAGTCACTCAGGATCAACTGTCCACCGGGCTTCAACATTGTAAAGAGAATCTGCAGAAAACGCTCGAGATCAGCAAAATAATGCAAAATCCCACCTTCTAAGTAGAGGATATCAAATGTCTCGCTGTATCGCTCAAGGTCGATTGCATAGAGATCGCCGACGACATACTCAATCTTTGTTCCAGCAGCATGGGCGAGTTCTAGCGCGTACCGCGCATTCTCCTCCGAGATATCGAACACCGTGACGTCTGCCCCGAGTAACGCTAACGGCACCGTCTTGCGTCCGTTCGAACCACAGATGTTCGCGATCGTCTTCCCGGCTACGTCTTCGAGATGACGACGATGTTTCTTCAGGCTTGCGGCTGGATCTTGTTTGATGATCGCAGCATATTCCGCCGGTGTTCCGTCGCGTTTCTCCCAAAATTCATACGCCCGGTACTCCCACGCTTGTTTGTTGATCCGACTTTGCTCCTGCATCACTGTTCCCCCTTTGACGGTCAAAAAACCAGTCGAACATCGTCCGACTGGTTGGTTGTCTTACATATTCATGAGACGGAGGTACGCATCGATGAAGCCCATGATGTCACCATCCATTGCTCCTTGTGTGTTCCCGACTTCATAGTTCGTCCGGTGATCCTTGACCATGCTGTATGGGTGGAAGACGTACGAACGGATTTGGCTACCCCATGCGATATCCGATTTTTCACCACGGATCTCGTCGAGTTTCTTTTGCTGCTCTTCGATTTCGCGTTGATAAAGTTTCGCTTTCAACATCTTCATTGCCGCTTCACGGTTTTTGATCTGCGACCGTTCTTGTTGACAGGAGACGACGACGCCTGTCGGAACATGTGTGATCCGGACAGCCGAGTCCGTCGTATTGATGTGCTGACCACCGGCACCAGAGGCACGGTACGTATCGATCCGTAAATCTTCCGTACGGACTTCGATGTCGATGTCATCGTTGAATTCCGGCATAACGTCACACGAGACGAACGATGTATGACGGCGACCTGACGAGTCAAATGGTGAAATCCGGACTAAACGATGGATCCCTTTTTCGGCTTTTAAGTATCCATAGGCATTGTGCCCTTGAATACGGAGCGTGACTGATTTGACACCCGCTTCATCACCCGGTTGGTAGTCCATCGTTTCGACTTTCCAGCCTTGCTTGTCGCAGAAACGTTGGTACATCCGGAGAAGCATCGATGCCCAGTCTTGCGACTCGGTCCCACCCGCACCTGGGTGTAACTCGAGGATCGCGTTGTTCGCGTCATATTCGCCGTTTAAGAGGATTTGAAGTTCGAAGTCTTCGAACTTCTTCTTGAGATCGCCAAGTTCTGACTCGAGCTCTTCTTGAAGATCCGCATCCGGCTCTTCCTTGATCAATTCGTACGTCAAGGCGACGTTCTCATGACCTGCTTCGAGTTCTTTGTATTTGTCGACCATCGCTTTTAAGCCGTTCGACTCATCGATGACTTTTTGTGCCGATTCCTGGTTGTTCCAGAAGTCTGGGTACGTCATCTCATTTTCAAGTTCTTCGATCCGGGCAATCTTCGACTCGAGGTCGAGTGATGCCTTATATTCGTCGAGTTTCTTTTCCATCCACTCGGCGGTGTTGCGAATTTCTGCTAATTCCATGTGTTCCACCTTCTCTTTCCGTGAAAAGAGGCAGGAATCTCCTGCCTCTCTTTCAGTCGATTCATCACTTATGCCTGACGGCCGTGACAGTTCTTATATTTCTTACCGGATCCACACCAGCACGGATCGTTGCGTCCGATTTGGTCGTTTGGATTTTTCCTGACCGGCTTTTTCTTGACCGCTTTGTCTTCCTTACCCGAAACGGCGACTTCGTCTTGAACAACTTTTTCGCGTTTGAGGTTTGGATCGAGATCTGCCCGAAGGACGAATTGTGTCACTTCTTCAGCAATCGCAGCGTTCATCGCATCAAACATCATCGAACCTTCCGATTGGTATTCACGGAGCGGATCGTTTTGACCGTATGCCCGGAGGTGAATCCCTTCACGGAGTTGATCCATTTGATCGATATGGTTCATCCAGTGTTGGTCAACGGCACGAAGAACGATGACTTTTTCGAACTCATCAAATGCTTCGGCTGGTACTTCTGACCGTTTGTGCTCATAGTGTGCGAATGTCCGCTCTTTGAGCAACTCGATGATTTCTTCGCGTTCTTTTCCGAAGAGGTCGCTTTCCGTGACCTTCTCTTCGATTGCAAGCGTCTGATTTGCCCACTCCGCAAGCGCACCGATGCTCCACTCTTCCGGGACGAACTCGACCGGCGTGTACTGATGGACGCCTGCTTCGATCGTCTGCTCGATCATCGGACGGACGATATCTGACACGGAACCCGCATCGAGAATCGCTGCCCGGTCCGCGTACATGACTTTCCGTTGGTCTGCCATGACGTTATCGTAGCCGAGGACTTGTTTCCGCGCATCAAAGTTGTTGCCTTCGACGCGTTTTTGAGCCGATTCAACGGCACGAGACACCATCCGGCTCTCGATTGGTTGCGAATCATCCATTCCGAGACGATCCATCATCGATTGCAACGAATCGGAACCGAAACGACGCATCAATTCATCTTCAAGTGACAGATAGAATTGTGATGCCCCTGGATCTCCTTGACGACCAGCACGACCACGGAGCTGGTTATCAATCCGGCGTGATTCGTGACGTTCTGTCCCGAGGATGAAGAGACCGCCTTTATCTAAGACACCTTCACCAAGCTTGATGTCGGTACCACGACCGGCCATGTTCGTTGCGATCGTGACCGAGTTCGCTTGACCGGCGTTCTCGATGATTTCCGCTTCACGTGCGTGGTTTTTCGCGTTCAAGACTTCGTGACGGATGCCACGTTTCTTGAGGATGTTGCTGAGCAACTCTGACGTCTCGACGGCAACCGTACCGACGAGGACAGGCTGTCCTTCGCGGTGGGCACGTTCGATTTCGTCTGCGACAGCAGCGAACTTCCCGTTCATCGTTTTGAAGATTAAGTCCGGCATATCGTTTCGGACGACGGGTTTGTTCGTCGGCACCGGTACGACATGCATGTTGTAGATGTTACGGAACTCTTCTTCCTCCGTCTTCGCTGTACCCGTCATCCCAGCAAGCTTCGTATACATCCGGAAGAAGTTTTGGTACGTGATCGTCGCAAGCGTCATCGATTCGCGTTGAATCTCGACGCCTTCCTTCGCTTCGATCGCTTGGTGCAGACCTTCTGAGTAACGACGCCCTTCCATGACACGACCTGTGAACTGGTCGATGATCATGACTTCGTCTTCACGAACCATATAGTCGACGTCGCGATGCATGACGGCGTTTGCCCGCAGTGCGAGGCTCAAATGATGGTTGAGTGAGACGTGCTCAAGTCCGAACAGGTTATCGATGCCGAAGTATTTCTCAGCCCGGTCGATCCCTTGCTCCGTCAACAGAACACTTTTCGTTTTGATGTCGACTGTGTAGTCTTCATCTGCTTTCATGATTTTTGCGAATGCATCCGCTTGCGAATAGAGCGCTGTCGATTTCTCGGCAGACCCTGAGATGATGAGTGGTGTCCGTGCTTCATCGACGAGGATCGAGTCAACTTCATCGACGACAGCGTAATGGAGCGGTCGTTGTACACGGTCTTCTTTATAGAGGACCATGTTGTCACGCAAGTAGTCGAAACCGAACTCGTTGTTCGTTCCGTACGTGATGTCACAGCTATAGGCTGCTTGTTTCTCCTGACGCGACATGCTTGAGAGGTTCAAGCCGACCGATAGACCAAGTGCCGCATAAAGAGGCTCCATGATGTCACGGTCACGTTTTGCGAGATATTCGTTGACGGTAACGACGTGAACGCCGTTGCCAGCGAGGGCATTCAAATAAACAGGGAGTGTCGCAACAAGCGTCTTACCTTCCCCGGTTTTCATTTCGGCGATGTCCCCGTTGTGCAGGACATATCCACCAATCAACTGAACGCGGTAGTGGCGCATGCCGAGAACGCGTGTCGAAACCTCGCGACAGACCGCGAAAGCTTCCGGTAAAATATCATCTAAGTCTTCTCCGTTAGCAAGACGCTCACGGAATTCAACGACTTTTCCTTCAAGTTCTTGATCCGATAACGCACCGATTTGTGTCTCGAATGCTTCTACAGCGTCTGCTGCTTTTTCGGCTTTCTTCAGGACACGTTTCGTTGGTGCAAATAATTCTTTTAGAAAATTAGCCATGCCTTACAGTCCCCTTACTTCGAACGATTCTTTGAACGAACAGAATTCCGAGATTTTTCCTTTATTCAGTGTACCGAATACGACGTCAAATTTCAACAAGCGGACCAAGCAGCGGTCTCGGTCTTTTGTCATAAAGCAAACGTATCGTGTTTAAAAATAGTTTTCCATCATATCAAAAAGGGACCCGCCCGTAAGAGCGAGTCCCTGTTGCATTCATTATTCTGGTTCAATCAAACCGTAACGACCATCTTTACGACGGTAGACGACGTTCGTGTTGCCCGTTTCTGCGTCTGAGAAGACGAAGAATGCGTGTCCGAGCATGTCCATCTGAAGAATCGCTTCTTCCGTGTCCATTGGTTTGAGTGTGAAACGCTTCGTCCGAACGAGTTCGAGTTCTGCCTCGTCCTCTTCATAGACTGGCGCTTCCGCTTCCGGTCCTTCGAGCGTTTTGAAGTACTCTCCGATGCCGCCTTCTTTAGCGCGTCCTCTCCGGTTCAACTTTGTTTTGTGTTTCCGGATTTGACGTTCGAGCTTATCGACGACGAGGTCGATTGCTGCATACATATCGCCATTGATATCCTCTGCACGGAGCAAGAGGTTTGGCATTGGAATCGTCACTTCGACTTTTTGCTTCTCATTGTTGACTTTGAGATTGACATAAGCCGTTTGCGCTTCCGTAGGAGTTGTAAAATAACGAGTTAACTTTTCAAGCTTTTTCTCGACGTAATCCTTGAGAGCATCTGTGACGTCCAAGTTTTCACCGCGAATGTTGTAGATCATGTAAACTCCTCCTTAAGTAACCGGTTGAACCTATGAATTCGAGATGCTTCAGTCGTTTCCTTCTGAATATTCGAAATTCTTTGGTTCGTTTTTATTATAGCACGATAAGTGAAGGAAGACCATGAAAACGATGACATTCTCATGAACGTTCACTCCGGTTCTTAGCGTACGATAATATTGAAGCATGTTGATGTTAACGTATATACCCGTTTTATCTAAACTCAAAACAAAAAACCGCTTTTAGGCGAATAGCCTAAAAACGGTGGCGGCTGCTATTGGATTAGATCTTTGAAACGTTCGCAGCTTGTGGACCACGATCGCCTTCAACGATTTCAAATTCCACTTCTTCGCCTTCTTCAAGTGATTTGTAGCCATCGACTTGAATCGCTGAGAAGTGTACGAATACGTCTTTCGCGTCAGACGTCTCGATGAAACCATAACCCTTTTCAGCATTAAACCATTTTACTTTACCTTGTTCCATTCGAATTCACGTTCCCTTCGCAAACCAGAGTTCGAGAGCAAGCTCTCTACGGCTTAGTCTATCAAAAGAAGGAATTATTGACAATTAAAAATTCTGATTAATTTGAATTCATCCCGAAAAATGAATAATATTCCCTACTTATTGGTCTATATTTTAAAAAATTACGTTGTCATTACAGTTGTATTATTGTATTATATCGTTAGTAATTACCTATTTTATCCATTGTCCTATCTTAAGGAGGATGTAGTCGAATGCGACCATTCCATAATGACGAAAAGTATCGAATCACGAAACGGACGGTGGCGATTCTCCCGTGCTACGACATGATGAAGCAATCCATCATCGTACTCGAGGATGGCTCGACCATCATGACACCGCTTCGGCCGTATCAACTACTGCAGCTTTCCTGCAGGCAATACAACAGTTCCATCGAGGAACGCATCGTGACAGCAAAACGTGTCGCATCTGTGAAAGGAAAAGTCCCAGTCGTCATTGAACCGACACTTGGCCTCGTGTTTTTCCCAACGAAATCACCGAAACGTGATGATTGCGAGTGGTACGCTTGGAGCCACATGTCCGAAGTCATCGAGGAAGACGGACAGACGAAGCTCAAGACTCGTAATGGCATGATCCTTCCCGTAAACGCCTCTCCTTACATCGTCCGCAACCAAATGAAAGCAACTGGCGAGCTGATGGCTCGTTATCAACAATTGAACGCGATGACATTAGAGGAACGCTTTAATGCAATCAAATCTTAAAGATTAACCGTAAAAAAATCAGGGTTGGGCGATGAATTCGCTCAATCCTTTTTGGTTTCTGCCGATATATAATGAGATGATAGTTTTAAAAAAACAAGGAGGCTTCTCGATGAACATCCAATTGAACCCGGCACGTCCGGCGCAATCCCCTGGTCAGACGCCGCTTTCGGAGACGAAGACCTATAAAGGTACGGTCCTTGAGCAGACCGGTCCACATACGGCTCTCGTCCAGGTCGGTCGGGATAAGATCGAGATGACCTTCACGGGCGACGTTCCGACAGGTGATTTTCAGTTCAAGGTCAAAGGACAGACCGCAGAAGGTTACCTGATCGAACAGCTGACTCCAGCGACACCAGACGCGGAAACCCCACCTGTCCTGTCCGTTCCCTCAAACGTCGATCCTGCCTTACTTGAAGGCGTACCAGCGGAACTGAAACAGGCCGTCGCAAAGTTACTGGCGAGCGGACAGTTGCCACAAACATCAGAAATCGTCGCCCAGCTCGTGACGGCACTGCAAGGAACCTATAAAAACTTAGCACTCGAACTCGTGTCGCGACCGGACACGACACTGCCCGTTGACGCCGACGTCTTGATCGCGAGTCTTCTGGCTACGACGGAAGATTATCCGGACGTCCTGCCGGAACGAGACGCCTTAAAGGAGCAGCCGACGTTCGAAAAAGCTGTCGCGCTTGATGTCGCCCGCGTCACCCTGCCAACGCAACGCGAGATCGAGACAGCATCGCCACTCCATATCCGGCAATACATCGAACACCTACCAGCAGAGAAACGCCCGGCTCTCGTCGCTACGCTCGAACGAGGCGATGTCGAAACAGTCCGCAAACAGCTCGCGCCTTACTTCCCGCAAGCGCCACTCGAGCCGAAGACGAGCGTCCGCGAGCAACTGATCGGTCTGACGGCACGGGCAAGTCAACCGGAAGCTCAAGCAGCGCAAACGACACCGGTCCGTTCCGCCTTGACGCTTGTCCGCGAAGTGACGCCACGGCTCGCTGAGATCACGAATGATTTCAAGAGCCAACAACGAACGATCGTCTCGCAACTTCGCCAGATCGAACCACTCGTTGAGACGCGTCCCGTCCAAATGGTCGCCGTTATCGAAAGTACGGCGCAACGCTTAAAACAAGTCTTCCAGCAAACAGATGCCTTACTGCATACCTCGATGAAAGATGAAAAACAGCTGATTCATTTCTTATCGAAACTCGAACGGGGCGCGGAACTGGCATTACTCGGACGCGGAACAGAGGCAAAAGCCGTCTTACAGGAAGTCCGGATCGCATTCGAAGCCTTCCGTTATGCGCCGGCGAACGTCCGCCCGACCTACTTACCGGAGATGCAAGGACTGCCACCGCAAGCACCAACGCTACCAGCGCAAGTAGCAACAAAAGCCGTTCCATATGAGCCGCAGCAGAACAGCCCACGACTTTTGCAAGAAACCGTCCAAAAGACGCTTCAGCTTCAGACGGCAGAACTGAAACTGAGTACACCGGCAGCGAACCCCGAAGCCGCCAAATTGCAGACGTTCCTTGCAGCGCAACAGCAAGTCAATAAACCGGATAGCCAGCAACAGTTGAACCAGATTCTCCTGGCGTTACCGGTCCAACTCGTCGAAGCGACGGCAGGACTCCACGTTCACTTGCAAAATAAACGTCCGGACGAAGTGATCGACTGGGAAAACAATACGTTGTATGTCCAGCTCAATACGCCGCGCCTCGGTGAAATCGGTGTCCGCGTTGAGACCGTCAACCGAAAGATGCAGATCACGATTGAAAATGATTTCCCAGTTCTTGAACAACTGGCGACCCCGTTCCTCGACCGAACGACGGATGCCTTGCAAGCGACCGGTTACCAAGACGTCCGAATCCAGTTCCGTCCGTTCACGCGCGAGCAAGTGACGGAGACCGTCAAACAAGACGAGATACCGCGTGGCTACGACTATCGTATCTAAAAAGGAGAGACCGTTATGTATCAGAAAATCGATTTAACCGGACGCAAGACCGCTGCCGTCCTCCGCTACGATGAAGCATCCGGTCAAGCACCGGTCGTCGTCGCTCGGGCCAGCGGACAAGCCGCCGATCGGATCCTACAAGAAGCACGAGCAAACGGCGTCGCGATCGAACACGATACGTCTCTGCTCGGTCACTTACTTGATCTTGATCTCGGAACAGCGATTCCCCCGCAACTGTACGACGTGATGGCAGAACTGCTCTTATTGATCGAAGAACTCGACAACGCGAAAGGACGGCAGACATGACAGAACAAGAACTTTACGCGATGACCCCACAACAGCTGACGGAAGTGATGCTGACGGGACTCGTCCTCCAATATGACCGCTCGATACTTGCGCGTGACGCGAACCGCTTCGATGAAGTCAACGAACACCTACAAAAAGCTTATCAGTTACTCGACAAACTACAGGCGGGACTGCATGACGACGGCGGTATCATCACGGCACAGCTCGACGCGCTTTATCACTACCTCGCCGAGCAGACGTTACAGGTTTATAAGACACCGAGCGTCTTAGACGAGTTGCTTGAACTAGCAGAAGACTTACGCATCACCTGGCAAGCGGCACAAACCGACGAACGACCACTTGCGCGCGCCGTACATCATCAACGATACGAAGGGATGGAATACGAATGAGAATCACCAATAACGTTCAAGCCTTGAAGGCTTATCGCAACCTCAGCATCAATCAGACGAATGTCAAGACGACAATGGATAAATTGTCGAGCGGTCAGAAGATCAACCGGGGAGCGGACGATGCAGCTGGTCTTGCAATCTCGGAGAAGATGCGAAATCGCTTGAAGGCACTCGATAAAGCCGAACAGAACGTCCTTGACGGTGTCTCGATGATTCAAACGGCTGAAGGTGGTTTGAGTGAGACACATAACCTGTTGCAACGAATGCGTGAACTGGCAGTTCAAGCTGGTAACGGTACGCTCGCAACAGAAGACCGGACTGCAATCCAAGAAGAAATTAACCAGCTGACGAACGAAGTCTCACGGATTGCGAAGACGACACAGTTCAACGGCAAGGAATTGTTGAGCGGTAAGTTCAACGATGCCGATAATGCCCTGTTCATCCAAACGAATGCTGGTGCAAACGAAGGGATCTCAATAACGATTGACGATATGCAAGCTCTTGCGCTTGATGTCAGTTCAACAACGCAAGCTGATCCGTCGATTCGCCCGCTTGATTTCCCGAGCGGTAACGCACCAGAGTATGCGCTAAGTGTAATGACAGCTACGGACGCAAACGATGCAATCAGTCGTTACACGCAAGCGATCGATACGGTCTCACAGCAACGGGCACAACTCGGTGCGATTCAGAACCGGTTCGAAGCAACGTCATCCGTCCTCAGTGTCAGCGTCGAGAATTTAACCGCATCTGAGTCACGGATTCGCGATACCGACATGGCACGGGAGATGATGGAATATGCGAAGTACAACATCCTCAATCAATCGGGGATGGCAATGATCGCTCAAGCGAATGCCCTGCCGCAAGGGGTCTTACAACTACTCAACTAAGGAGGCAGATCCGATGGATATCCGCCGCATCCAAGAAACGCAACGACTACAGTCCTTAAAAGGCGGTCCACGTGAAGTCGAAGCGTCAACGACCTTCTCTGCCTTGATGCAGGAGAAACGGGACCATAAAGGTTATGAGCGCCTGCAACAAAAGCTCGCGCTCGTCGAAGAACACGGACAATTACTCGCTGAGAGCCAGACGATCGAGCATCTCGAAAGCTACAAAGAAAAAATCAAGGACTTCCTAAAAGATGCCCTCGACCAATCGCAACAACTCGAAGAGAAGCGTGGCTTTAACCGCCGCGGACGGACGAAGATTTATAAAGTCGTCGAACAAGTTGACGCAAAGCTCCTCCAGTTGACGGATACCGTCATCTCTGGTGAATCGCGCCGTCTCGATATCCTCGACCAAATCGGCGAGATCAAGGGCATGCTCGTCAACGTCTTCGTTTAATTCAGATTAGAGGAGTTCCTCCACATGCCAGACCTATATCTTAAAAAATGTATCTGTCCCTTCTGCTTGAAGACGACGGAAACGAAACGTGTCCTGTCGCGACATATCCGTGTCGCTTCGACCGACTTCGATGGGTTCGTTCGCCATCAAGGCGTCAACGTCTACCTTTACGAACCGATCCAGTGTAGCCATTGCCGGTTCTTCTTCCACGAATCGTTTGAGAAGTTATCTCCAGATGTGCGCACGACGTTACAGGACCACGTCCTCCCAACGCTCCCCGTCCTACCATTCGCTAGCACCGAGCGGACGATCGAGCAGGCAATTCAGCTTTATAAGCTTTGCCTCTACACGGCTCAAGTTACGGAACAAAAGCCAGCGATCCAAGCGATGCTCGGTGTGCGTTTGTCCTGGTTACACCGCTTGGCCGGTCAACCGGACGATGAACAACTCTGGGCGAGTCGAGCAATCGAGAAGTATCTTCCGCTGTACGACAACTATACGTCCGTCAAAGAGAGCGGGATTCCAGAAGACGTCCTCTTGCTACGGATTGCTGACCTGTACGCCGTGACGAAAGAGAAAGACACGGCTCGCCTCTGGTACAGTCGTTTGTTCCAAAGCAAGACGGCGACTGACAAAATTAAAAAAGACGCACGAATTCACTGGGAATGGGTGCAAGAGCAGGACTAATCCTTGTTCGTCATCAGACGGGGCAAGGATTTCTTTCACCGCTCGTCGAAAAAAGCCAACACACCGCTTCGAGAAAGGAGGTCTGTGATGCGACCGACGTTACCCATTGTTTACCTACTCACGAGCTACGGTTTGATATTGCTCGTCAGCGGAACGCCATTCGTTCCACCCGTCGCGGTTCTTTCGACGTTACTCGGCGTTACCTTCGTCGCCGTTAAAGCCAGGCGTTGGTTCTTCCCGAAACACTCGGAACGTTCGGTTGGCATCGCGATTCTCTTGTTCGCCAGTGGCCTCTGGATCAATTTCATCCTGACCTTCTTCCCGCATCCACCGGAAGTTGATTCCGCCGCCAACTTGACGTTGACTGCCTTTCTCGCGCTAACAGCAATCGCCTTCGCTCGCCTGATCGACTGGTCGTCCATTCGTCATGCGCGGCTACTGTACATCGATGGTGTGCTTTTGTTCGGGATGGTCTTCGTCTTCGGCTACACGGTCATCCTCAGGCACTTACCGACGTTCGCGCGCTCTGACATCGAATTCGTCGCCATGCTTGGCTATTCAATCAGTTTTATTGCGCAGTTGTTCTTTTTTTTGATTTTGTATGCGACGGGACTGCGCGGTCCGACCCATAAGCGACTGATTCGCGCAATGATGTTATTCATCGTCGCGAATCTTGGGTATTATACATTTTTCATTCGTAATGAATTGACGTTTGCCGCCTGTTTCTTCCCGCTCTACGCTGTCAGTCTGTTTGAGCTTGCTGTCTACTTCAGGGATGTCCCACCGAAACAGCCGGCACGAGATCGACTCGGAAGATCCTATTTACCGTATATTAGTTTGCTCGTCTTGCTTGCCGGTGTGACGTTCTTGTCGATCGCGCAGGATGTCTACTTCCCGACGCTGATTGTCTTATTCTCGTTGTTTATGTTCCGGCAGTTTTTCTCCGAACGGCTCAATCGAAAATTGCTGACCGAACTTGAGACGTTCGAGGTTGACCTGACGCACCGGATCGATCGTCATACAGCGCAACTCGAACTCCGGAAGGAAGAGTACCGTCGTCTGTTCCTCGCCCACCCACAACCAATCATTCGACTCGATGGCAATGGGCATGAGAAAGCGATGAACCCGGCAGCAGAACGTTACTTCCCGCATGGTTACGTTCCTGATGCCTTAGTCGAGCAATTGAATGCGGCATTTCTAAACCTTGAGACCGGTGAAAAGCAACTCTTGATGCGTCCCATCGACGGACGGACGTTCGAAGTAACGTTAATCCCGATTCCGGGTGAGGCTGATCTGTACGTCATCCTGTCCGATTTGACCGAAGCCTTATCGCAAGAAAAGTGGCTCCAGGAACTCGGCTATCACGATGTCTTGTCGGCACTTCCGAACCGGCGTTACTTTGAGGATTATCTTGGTCCACAGCTCGCAACGCTGACGGAAGGATCGCTACTGTTCATTGATCTCGACGGCTTTAAACAAATCAATGACCGTTACGGGCATGATGCTGGAGATTACGTTCTCCAGGAGACAGCACGTCGCCTGCAGCTCGATTTAACGCATGAAGATTTGGCGGCGCGGCTCGGTGGTGACGAGTTTATCGTCTTCCTCGCCCGCAGTCGCGCCGAGACGATTACGTACGCAGAAAACGTTCTGCTCCGCTTAAATGATCCGTTCTTTTTTGACGCAACGGCGATGCAAGTGACACCGTCGATTGGTATCGCCCGTTATCCAGACGATGGACGGACGACCAGTCTACTCTTGATACGGGCGGACGAAGCGATGTACACCGTTAAGCAGGAAGAGAAGAACGCCTACCGCTTTAAATAAACGACAAAATGCCCTGTCCATTTGCTTGGACAGGGCATTTTTCATAAGCTTACGACTCACGACGGTATTTTTCTTCTTCATAGGCATCCGGTGCATCGGAGACAGGGCGTTCGAACTCTTCCCATGATTCCGATTCAACGTCCGGTTCAATGAACTGATCGTACGAGCCATCTGATTGGAAATACGGCTGCGGTACGGGACGCTTCTTGTCTTCCCGCTTGGTCACGAAAGATCCCTCCCTCACACAAGAAAGTTACTGACGAGAATCAAAATACGGTGAAAAACTATGATCAACTTCTTCATACGGATCAACGTACGATTTACGACTCGTTTGCGTCTGACGCAACTGACTGATTTGTACCCCTAATTTAGCCGTTTCCGCTGATAATTTCAAGTCGATTTTCCGACTATCAGCAACGAGTTCCTGGATGACAGCTTGATTGGCACCAGCCAGCAGATTCGAGTGTGCGGCAATGAATGCTTCCCGTTCGTTCAAGAGACCTTGAATCTTCTCGATCCATTCGTCATATGTCTCTTCATTCGGCGTTTGATCAAGCAGTTCAATCAGTCGTTTTGTCTTCAGGCGAAGCGGATCGAGCGGACTCATCGTTGCCGTGCGAGTTTCATCGCTTCTTTCCACGTCTCGCGGAATTCTTCCGCAAAACCGATCACTTCATCGATTGCAACAAGGTCATTTTTGACATTCGCATCAATCAGGCGTGTTTGCATATAATCGTACAAACTGTTCAAGTCCTTTGATAAGGCAATTGATTGATTGAGCGTCAATTGCAACTCACTAATAATGGCTTGCGCTTTTTGGATGTTCGTATTTTTTTGTTCAATCATTTTCTGTTCGATCGCTCGTTTCGCGAGCATCGAGAATTTGATCAAACCCTCATATAACATCAATGTTAAATCTTGAGGTAACGCCGTCGTTACCGAGTTTGTCTGATACGTAGTATAAGGGTTCATCGCGTTTCCTCCTTGTTATTGTCCTTGTCCGAGATAACCAGCAAGTGTCGCCGACTGACTGTTCGCTTGGTTCATCGCTTGTTCCATCGCCGCGAATCGGCGATAGTAACTGTCTTCTTTTCGTTTTAACTTGTCTTCCCACGACAGCATGCTTTTATCGAGATCAGCCAGTGATTTTCCTAATCGATATGTCGTCGCAACGGCTCCGTCACGTCCAGCAACTCCGGAAACCTTATCGCGGAGTGTCGTTGCGAAACCTTGAATTTGACGGACAAAGCCGTCGAGTCCATTTGGATTCGGAACGGTATTTCCTTGTCCATCTTTTGTTGGTTCAGGTGCATCAGCTGTGAATAGTTTATAGACGCCTTCTGGCTGTTCTTCGAGCATCTTCTTCAGTTTCGTCTCATCGATTTTCAGCTTTCCACCGTCACGGAAATCACTCGTCGAGGTAATACCAATTTGCGACATGTACTGAAGTTGAATCGTATCCGTACCTGACGTATACGAGTAACCGGTATCGATTTTTGACGAGATGGCACTCCGGAACTGATTCATGCCGTCCTGTAAGTAGCTATCGTTTTTCAGAACACCACTCATCGCTTTCTCTTCCCACTTCTTGACTTCATCTTCGCTGAGTTCCTTGCGCTGAGCGTCCGTCAACGGCTGAAAATCACGATACTTTTCTTCACGGACTTTTTTGCTCATCTTATCGATGACATCATTGTATTTGTCGACGAAGTTCTTGATCGAGTCGAAGTTTTTCTGTGTATCGAACGTCGTATTGATCGTTGTTGCCGTCGTCGCGACGTTGTTCAACGTGATCGTCAGACCGTTCTGCGTGAACGTATTCGTTGTTTGTTCGAGTTGTTGTCCACCAATCGTGTACTTGGCGTTCTGTCCTTCACGGCCGAATGTCGCATTCTCTGAATTGACCTTCGCAGTATTAGTCGAAGCATCTACGATAGAAATATCGGCTCCTGCGGGATTTAAGTTACCAGTACTCGTTTTCGTTAAGACGAATTTTCCTGTTAAATCATTGAAGACCGCGTTCATACCGAGACTTGTTTTACCGTTGATTGCCGCTGTTAAGTCCGAAATTTTTTGAGTCGCATCTAGCTGTAACGTCTCCGTCACGGCTACGCCTGAAGCATCAAATGTGTTGATTTGGACATTGATTTTTCCGTCCGCGTCTTTTGTGAACATTCCACTTTCTTCAAGGGTCGCATCGCTCTTTTTCCCGCTTGCTGCAACGATTGTTACGGATGCTGCACTGGCCAGCTGATCAATACTGTCAATCGTCACACTACCAGTTGATGCGGCTGGACTCGCCGTTACCGTCAATGCCGTCGGATTCGAGCTCGTAACGGTCTTCGATTGATAGTTCTTTGATAAGAGCATGTCACTTGCCGCTGTTCGGAAATCAAGTAGCGCCCGGTTTATCTCCCGGTACGCATCGCGTTGCCACGTCAACGTCTGTTTCTTTTGCGATAACCGATCAACCGGCGCTCGCTCCGCCTGCATCAATTGTTTGATCATCGTTTCTGTATCTATTCCACTTGCAAGACCACTCAGTCGAATACCTGCCATCCAATCAGTCCTTTCGGTTAAATCCGTTTATCGATTAATTGATTAAATTCCATGAATGCCGCAAAAAAATCAAGTTCCTTTTTACTCGGAATTTCCTGCACGACGTTATTATTCGTATCAACGACTTGAATGTAATATTCGTTCAATTGTTCATGTTTAACGAACTTCAGTCCTGTCCGTTGAAGTTCAAGTTTGATGTTCGCTTGTTCCATCGCTGTTTCAAGTTTCGTAATGTGTTGGGGTGTCGGTAGGACGACGACTCCTTCTTCTGCTAACGCTTCCTGATTCGCTTCCACAAACACATTCCGTGTCGCTTCGTACGGTAGGACGTTCGAAGGCAGATGAAGGCGAATTTCCGTATTGATGGAATTCATAGTCGGTCACTCCTTATTTTGTTCTCTATGTAGTGTATCGGTGTAATCGCTCAATTCTTTATACTAATTGATTTATAAAACCTTTTAGTCAAACAACAATAACAAAAAAGGTCACGGAACGAGTCCGTGACCTGAACAATCGATATGTGCCAATTACGATTAACGGAGTAATTGGAGAACGCCTTGCGGCTGTTGGTTCGCTTGCTACGCGCATTAGCTTTCGCTAATGATAAGACTATATCTTCATCCTTGAAATCCAAGGAGCTGGGCACTTCCCCCGCCGTTTACGGAGTACGGATTTCATAACCATCGGACAAGTCCATTAGGTCGTCTATCCTAGTCGTTGAACCTTCACCAAGGTTTCCCTACAGGTGCTTGGCTGCTGATTGTCCAATCCTTGATATTTTTCAGAACGGTCACGCTCGCTGTTTCCAGCCACGTTGTCGTACACCAAGGCTCTCAGGAGTTCCAGCAATTCACCCAGTCATGTTCTAATCCGTTACCAGATTAGACGCCCGGTAGAATCAATTATCGAAGGAGTTGGAGAACGCCCTGCGGTGTCTGATTCGATTGAGCCAACATTGCTTGTGCAGCTTGTGCAAGAATCGAGTTCTTTGTTTGGTTCATCATTTCTTTCGCCATATCAACGTCACGAACGCGTGATTCAGCCGCTGTGATATTTTCAGACGATGTTTTCAAGTTGTTGATTGTATGTTCTAGACGGTTTTGATTAGCACCTAAAGAAGAACGTTGTGTTGAAATATCTTTAATTGAACGATCCATTGTAGAAATTAAGTTTTCAAAATTAGATTTACTTAATCCATTAGCAGCTTGTAATTTATTTAAAGCTAGTTCGATGGTATCTGAACCATTCGCAGATTCGATGTTACCAATTGTCGAAGCGTCGTATTTTCCGAAAGATACAGATAGAGTTTCATCTGATCCTCCTTTTGTACCAATTAAAAATTCTGCCGCTCCACTTCCTGCTGCAGTTTTAATCGTATCAGTAGCTGTTGTTTCTAATGCTGCACCAATAAGGTCTGCTGTAGTTGTACCACTAACTGTTAAACTAATTCCCAATTCATTAAACGATAGGGTTTTAGAGTCGCCAGCAGTAGCAGGTAACGTAATAGTTTGAGCAACGTTATCTCCACTTCTTGTTAACGTTAACTTATCAGTCGTATCATCGTATGAAAACTGATAGTCACGATTGGCTAAAGCTCCAGATACATCAATTGCAGAAATTACAGAACCTGCACCTGCTGCAGTACCTACTTTTAATTCAGAAGTTGAATCTAGCTTAGCAGATAGATCACCATTCAATAATTTTTTATCGTTGAATGCTGTAGTTTTAGAAACACGATTGATTTCAGTTTCTAACTGCTCTAATTCATCTAGAATCGCGCCTTTATCATCGCTATTATTTGTTTCGTTAGCACCTTGAACCGCTAACTCACGCATACGTTGAGAAATTGCGTGTACTTCATTTAAAGCTCCTTCAGCTGTTTGAATCATTGAAATACCATCTTGTGCATTTCGTGAAGCTTGATCAAGTCCACGAACTTGAGCACGCATTTTTTCAGAAATTGAAAGACCTGCTGCATCGTCTCCAGCTTTGTTGATGCGAAGACCTGAAGCAAGTTTCTCCATTGATTTGCTTTGCGCTGCAGAAGCTGCAGACAATTTGTTGTGCGTGTTAAGCGCTGTAATGTTGTGATTGATAATCATTATAATTTCCCTCCATAGGATAATTTTTTTGTCTCTTTGAAGATCCGTCTTCGCCGAGATGTGCCCCCTGGCCGGCCCAATGGTGACACGGTGGATTAAGTCGATGACTGCTTCCACTCTATATATCGTCGTCCACTCGAAATGTTTAACAACTTTTTTCAAAAAAATGCAAAAAAATCGCACATCCGGTTTAGATGTACGATTTCCTAATAATTTAAAGACGCGTCGCACCTGTCTCTGCTTGCAATTGCTCTGCTACCGCAACAAGCTCTTCCATCGCACCATTCACTTCACCGAGCGATGCTGCTTGATGACTCGATGCCTGCAAGACTTGCTCCGCATGTTTCGACGCTTCCTCGACCATTGCCAAGATATTCGCAGTCGTTAAGCCAACTTGATCAATCTCCTGATCCGATTTGACAACGAGCTGGTCAACCGATTTAACGCGTGAGTAAACGTTCTCTGTCGAATGATGAATCTCTTCGAAAGAAGATCCTGCTTGTTCAACGAGTCCAACACCAGTCGCGACTTCACTTTGAACATCGGTCATCGCGTTCGCCGTATCATTGACGAGACGTTTGACTCCAGAAATCAAATCCGTGATTTCTTTTGCGGACGTTGCTGTCTGTTCCGCTAGTTTTTTGACTTCTGCTGCTACGACGGCAAAACCACGTCCTGCTTCACCTGCGCGTGCCGCTTCAATCGATGCGTTCAAACTGAGTAAATTCGTCTGTGCTGAAATGTCACTGATGACATCGGTGATTCGCGAGATTTCACCTGTCATATCCGTCAGACGACCGTTCAGTGTCGCTGACTGTTCCATCTTCTTCGAAATCATATGCATTGCTTCGACGGAATCCGTTGCGAGTGTCTTGCCGTTTTGCGCTTCCGTTTGCATAACCGTTGCCGATTTCAAGGCTTCGTTCATCTCTTTTGCGACTTCATCCATCGTCCGTTTGACGGCACCGAGCGCATCCATCGACAAGTAGGCTTGATCGACGTTCTCGTTCATCTTCGCGGATAGCTCTGCCATCGCTGAACGAATGCTTTCACCGGACGCGTTGCCTTCCTGGACTGCTGCTGCAATCTCTTGCGCTGACGCTGTCAACTTATCGCTTGAGCTTCCCATCTGTGTCGCTTGTTTGCGGATATGTAGAACCATGACTTCGAGTTCATGCATCAATTGGTCGACTTCATCGCCGCGCTTTGCTTCCTCGAAATCGACGTTGAAGTTGCCGTTCGCGACTTCGCGTGCCGTTTCTGTTGCCTTTTCAATCGCTTTGATCGGTTGACGCAAAATCAGCTGAATCAACGATGTTCCAATCAACGATAACAATAAGCCAATCCCTGCTCCAATCCAGATCGCGTTCGTATCCGCGACATCAAGTCCACGATGGAGATAAAGCACGAGCTGGGCTGAGATACCACTCGTGATGACTGAGATGCCCAAGACCCAAAAGAATAACCGTACTTTCAAGTTGCTTCGTAATTTACGCATAACCGAAACTCCCTTTCCTGTATCTTCTTTCACCGTCCTCTCTATCGGTTTCTTTTGTAACCGTTTTAAGTCAGTTGACCCGATTTTCAAAAACGATTCCCAGTGATACGACAAAAATACATCAAAAAGAGTGATGGACTAAATACATCCATCACTCTCTCTTTCTTATTTCCGCTCAATCTCAACATACTTATATGAGATATCCGTTCCGACATTATGTCGCGCGAGGTTCTTGACTTCTGTGTTTTGCAGGAAGGCATTCTTCCGTTGGTAGACAGGTGAGATTGCTTGATCGTCGAGCAACAAGCTTTCCGCTTTACTGAGTAACGCAAGACGCTTGTCTTGATCGAGTTCACTTTCAGCCTGTTTCAAGAGACGGTCATACTGTTTGTTCGAGTAGTCCATCATGTTAAATGGATTACCGGTCGTGAACAAATTCAAGTATGTCGTCGCATCCTGATAGTCAGGAGCCCAGCTCGCGAGTGACAAATCATAGTCCCCTCGACCTTCACGTGCGAGACGTTCTTTCTTCGGTAGTGACAACAATTTAACGTCAACGTTCTGTTTCTTTAACGCGCCTTGGATGTACTCACCGATTTTTTTCGAGACATCGTCATCCTCGATTAACATCGTCAACTCAAGATTTTGTTTAGCGAGCACTTTGTTCGCAGATGCTGCATCATACGATGATTCGATTTGACGCGCATTGTCATACTTTGGATCAAGTTCTTTCGGCACGATGTAATCCGCTGGCAGTGAACCGTTTCCGAGCAATGTCTCTGTCATCGCTTTTTTATCGTACGCTGCGTCGATTGCTTGACGTGTTTTCTTGTCTTTCAAAGCGTCTGTCTTTTCGTTCATCCGAATGAAGAACATCCGCGAGTCACTGAACGTGTTGTACTCTTTTTGGTCTTTATACGTGACGACGTTTTCCGAGTTAAGTGGTGCGACATCAAGTTCACCGGACTCGAACAAGTTGATTGCAAGCATCGGATCCTTGATGATCTTCACGTCGACTTCATCGATCTTGACGTTCTTCCGGTCCGCATACTCAGCGTTCTTCGCAAGCGTATAACCTTGCTCGGCTTGATATTTCTTGAACGTGAACGGTCCATTGTAGACGTTTGTCTTCGGATCCGTCCCGAACTGGTCGCCTTCTGCTTTGACGATATCTTCCCGGACCGGCATATACGTGCCGAACGTCGTCATGCTAAGGAAGTATGGTGTCGGACGTTTCAGTTCGATTTGGAGTGTCTCGTCGTCGACCGCTGTCGTTTTTTCAATCGGTTCAAGCAAGTAAGCGAACGGTGAGTTCGTTTTGACGACACGCTCGAACGCATAGCGGAAATTCTCTGCTGTGACGGGCTTTCCGTCCGACCATTTGGCATTCGGGTCAAGCTTGAACGTATAGACTTTTCCGTCCTCTGACACGCTATGTGATTTCGCTGCCGCCGGAACGAGTTCGTTGTTCGCGTCAAAGCGATAGAGTCCTTCGTAGATTTGGTTGAAGATGTTTGACGTGATGGCATCTGCCGGATCGACCGACAGGAGATCGTAACTCTCCATCGTATGCAAGACCTTCTTATCTGCTTTTTTGTCTTCTGTTGGTTCTGTCGTTGCACATCCTGCTAATAGGACTGCCGTGCTCGCCGCTGCGATCAATGTCTTTTTCATGTGTAGTGCCTCCTGAGAAATATGATGAGCGTTGGATGATTCGGCATACCTTGACGTACAACAAAAGGCGCCCTCTACGCATAGCTAACAGCTAATGCATAGAGGACGCCTGTATCCGCGCGGTGCCACCTCTGATTGAGACGAAAAATCGTCTCCACTTGTCGCTGGTCCAACAACCAACTAGCCCGGTAACGGGGGCAACCGTCCTGTCTACTCGAAGGTTCAACAGGCTCTCAGCGGTCCATTCTCGTTCAGCTTACCGTGTCAGGCTCTCACCATTCCTGACTCGCTTGGTCGGCAGTGTTGACGATACTTACTCCGCGTCGTCGATGTAATTGATATGGCTTAACTTGTTGTTTACTTTACACGGCTTGTTTTTCGCTGTCAACGAAAAAAAACTCAGAACGGATGGTCTTCTTGTTTTTCTTGTTCCCGACGGACCGGACGTGGTCGAATCGGTTCGACGTGTTTGACATGTGTTCGTGTAACGATTCGGTTGCTGAACGCTGCGTCAAGTAAGATTGTGATCGCTGCTGCCATGTGTAAGAGCATCCCGACGACCGGAATGACACCGACCGTTGATGCGACGATCCCGACGATGTTCCCTTTTGAGACATTCCCAGCACGTGCCGTCAATACGACGACGACGATGTGAAACGCGAGCATCAACCACAGGGCATTATAACCTGAGAAAAAGACGATTGAACCACCTAAGAGCGGAATCCCAAGTACCGCTTCCATTCCACCTGATACCCACTTCAACGTCCGCAATGAATCCTGTCGACTCTCCATGACGTCGCCTCCTCTTTTTTTCCATATGTCTAGTATACGACGGATTGCAGAAAAGGTTCCAACGTTTTTGTTTAGTTTGTAAAATAACAAATAAAAAACGATCGGCGAATGTACTCAAGGCTTGCTCCCTTTCCTCAGGCGAGACACAAGCCGCGACTCTCTCGCTTTAGGCGAAGAGCCAGGTCTTGTTTGTCTCTGACAGCGCAACTGCGCTTTTTCCTGTAGGAGTGGAGCAACTTGAGCATCCAGCATGCACTGGAATTTCCGTCAATCGCTCATTATTTTAAACCGCCAACACGTGGAACTGATAGCCACGATGGACGACGAATCCTGCTTCTTTGTAAAGATCAAGCGCCCGGTCGTTATCCGTTTCGACGTCAAGCTCGAGCTGTGTCCGTCCTGTCCGGAATAACGCTTGAACCATCAGCTTCAGCATCTTTTTCCCGTAGCCATTACCTTGGGCTTCTGGACGAACCGCGAACGCGTGAATGCTCGCTTGTGTATCAGAAGCGAGATAAGCACGAATAACACCGACCGGTTTGCCGCCGGCGGCACCGATGAACGTGATCCGGTCGTCAGATTCAATCGCTTGATAGATCGATTCCGCTTCTTCGTCCGTGTTCCCGAACGATTTGCCGAGCGTTTCGACGATGAACGGACGGTCGTCCGCTGTCGCTTCCCGTAGTTCGAAATCGGGATCTGCTTTTAAGAACAACTGCGCCTTCTTCAAGATCATGTTGTACTCCGTCATCCGGTACTCAGCCCCTAGCCGTCCAAGAACAGCTTGACCTGATTCACTGGCGTCATCAATGACGAACGTGAAGGCTTCGGCGCCCGCTTCTGTCGCCCGCGCACGTGCTGCTTCAACGAGTGCTGTGAAGATGCCTTGTTTTCGGTAATCGGGATCAACGAAGACGTTTAATTCCCATTCCGTCGGTAAATACGCGAATGCTTGCAAGTATCCAATTAATTGCTCACCATCATAGATAGCAAAATCGTTCTCGCCAATCCAATCGGCTGCGACTTTTAATTCAATGCCATCATGATCGTTGACACATTTTTCAAGTTGTAATACATCTGTTGTCTGTTTGACGTCTGTGACGTTCCATTCCATAATTCACTCACCTCATTTTTAACTATACCGAACGAATAAAAGAAGCACTAGCAAAAGCTAGTGCTCATTGCAGTTTAAATGTCTTCATCATCTGCGGAACGTCCTTGACGATCAAGTTTTCGATCGCTTTCTTGCCGACAGCACCTTTGACAGCTTCTGTCGGTAAGACGTAGTAGTACGTTTTACTACCTTTCGTTCCGAGATATGTACCATATCCGATTTCACGGTCGAATTGTTTTTTTGAGAGCTTCTTCGGCTCGTAGTTCAAGTTGACGAGTAGTTGGTCCGTTCCCTTGACTTTATAGTACATTGCGAACGTCCCACTGCGCGTCACGACACCATATTTTGATTTAACGGTCTTGTTCTTGACGAGCTCGACCTTGTCTTGCTGGATTGCCTTCTTCAACGCGTCTGTCGTCTTGACTGTGTAGCCGAACGTTTTATTCGCGACGACCCCTTTACTGTATGTCACGTTACTTGCTGCAAAGCCCGTCACTGGAGTCAGACATGCTCCGAGTAAGACTCCTGTCATTGCGATTCGTTTCATGCTGACTCCCCCTAAAATGATTGATAGTTATGGATTCCCTTTTGCGAAATAGGTAAACTCTATTCTCGAAAAAGATTTGACGGAATTGTCTAAATTTCTTACGATAAGGATAACGAAACGAAATGGGGTTAAAGCGATGACTGAACAAGAACAATTAACGCAAGAACAGCTCGATAACTTGCTCAAAAATGCGTTTGCAATGCAGGTTCCGATCCTCGAGAAGTTCATGAAGGATACACACGATCGCTATGCACTAGCAACAACGTCATTCAAGCGTGACATGGAAGCGATGAAAGAGACGGAATGGCATCAGTTCTTCGCTAGTAAACTGTTACCGCACTTCTTCCTCGAGCACCTCGGATTTGGTGCATCGTTCCGCTTCAACGGACACGATAAGGAAGTCGATCTTCCTGAAAACGTCGTCCCGGTCCGTAATGATGCCGATGAGCAAATCGAAAAAGTCGTCCTCGGGGTCAAAAAGGCGATGCAAGATGAGCACATCAAGAATCATGATCTCGTCGCGAACTTCTATAAAGAAACACTCGAACTCGCTTGCCAGATGGGCAGCCGTGTCGGGATGAGCGATGAGTTTTATACTCTCGTCAAACCAAGTCTCGTTCATGCGAACGACGGTCAATAATCGTTACATTAATTCAAGAGAGGTCAGTTCCGGAATGGTTTCCGAAAACTGACCTCTCTTTTTGTATGCCTGATAGAATCCGTTTAAAACCGAACGTAGAAGACTGCTCCCCCACCACTTCGGTCTCGAACACCATAGTCGAATTGATGACTATCAAGAATCATCCGACTGATCGCAAGACCGAGTCCATGTCCGGCACTGCCTTCTTGTTTAACGTAGACGTCCCAGATCGTCGCCCGGTCTTCTGCTCGGACACCCGTTCCTTCATCCTCGACCGTCAATTCTTCATTTGTTAAACAAACGGTGACCGTCCCGCCGACGGGCGAAGCAAAACGGGCGTTCATTAGGAAGTTGATTAGGACACGTTCGAACATCCGTGGATCAAGTGACTGTTTTACCGGTTGTAGCTCCGTCGCCAGCGTCAGTCCTGCTTGCGTGAACGTCCCGCGCAGGCGTTCGACTGTCGCAAGCACAAGTTCATCGAGTGACACATCCGTTTTTTCAAGCGGCATTCGTCCACCGGCAAGCTTCGAATAAAGCAACGTCTCATCAATCAGATGACCGAGTCGATCCGTCTCCTCGATAATGCTCGTCGTCACGTCAGGCAGTTCAGCAACGGGAATGACACCTGCTGCGAGCGCCTCGGTCTCGTTTCGAATGATCGCGAGCGGCGTCCGCAAGTCATGGGTGATGCCGGCAATGAACGTTTTTTGTAGATGATCCTTTTGTTTCAGTTGCGTCTGCATCTCGTCGACCGCGTCAATCAACTCCCCGACTTCATCCTTCGGTCGTGCCGGCAAGACAACGTCCGTCTCGCCAGCACCAATCTTTTGGGCAACGGAACGGAGCGTGACGATCGGTCGTGTCAGGTGCCGTCCCATATAGTAAGCAAGCAATGATGCGAGCAATAGGGTCACGAGTAACGCAAGTCCGATCGCGAGATAAACACCGCTCAGCGCACTACTTGCCAGTGGTGCTTGTCGAACCGTCGTGATGCGTGTTCTATCAACGGTCAACTGATACGTCAGCAATCGTTCGTCTTGCACTTCAATGACATCTTCCTTCTTGAGATTATCGAGAAGTGGCAACCGTCCCGCCGGTCCACGTACCCCGATCCGTTGCGTCAACCCGTCGGTCGTCAAAAATCCTTGAATATCACGCGGTATCGGCGTGTCAGCTTCAATCGCTTGTTTGATGATGTTCGCTTCCCGGGCGAGTTGATCGTACCGTTCGCCTTCTGCGAACCGATTGACGAGGAACGCTGTCAAGACGAAACTAAGAACCCCCATCACGAGCAGCGGACCGACGACAGCGTATAAAAACTTCCGCATCAAAGGACGTCGTTTCATTCAATCGCCTCCAATCGATAGCCGACCCGGTGGACCGTCTTCAATTGTTGTTTAATGACGGGTAACTTATCCCGCAATTGTTTAACGTGTGTATCAACGGTCCGGGTATCGCCTCCGAATGCGTATCCCCAGACGTCATCAAGAATCTGATCCCGACTGAGTGCCTCCCCGAGGTGTTCAATAAAATAGAGTAACAGTTCGAACTCCATCTTTGCGAGACTGATCACCCGCTCACCTGTTTTGACTTGGCGTCCCTTCTCATCGATCGTCAAGTCACCGAACGCATGGCGAGCGATCGGACGGACTTTTAATGCCCGTTCAAGCCGGATCGTCAACTCCTTCAGAACGACCGGTTTGACGAGATAGTCATCGGCACCGAGTTCAAGTCCGAAGACGCGATCATCGGCCTCGCCGCGCGACGTCATCATGAAGACGACCGGTGGCTGAACTTGTGATTTAATACTTGGAACGAGCGACCAACCGTCCCCGTCCGGTAAGCGGACGTCGATCAAAACGGCATCAAATGCTCTCGTCAGGCACTGTTTCGCCTCTGCTAACGAACCAGCAATCGTTACGTCATATGCATGGTGCCGGAGGAAGCGTGCCGTCACCTGCGCTAACTTTTGTTCATCTTCAATCAATAGTACGTTCATGGTCATCCCTCCACTCTTAGTGTAGCGCCTTTTTGCCTTCATTTGCCTTTCTTCGCAGTTTCTTTGCAACTTCCTCACAACTTCTCTTTCGTGACCCTCTACCATAAAAGGTGAAAGGAGTGATCATCCCATGACATTCAAAAAACAATGGATCACTGCATTGACAATTAGCGCACTAACAGTCGGAGGCGCATCAGCATACGCTGCGACGAACGACGACTCGAGCACGACAAAACAAGCGAAACACGGGCACCACTTCGAAGGTATGAAAAAACATGATATGACGTTACTCTTGAAAAAATTGAACCTGACACAAGCTGAGGCAGATGCTGCCCGGGAGAAAGGGCAATCAATCGCCGATCTCGCAAAAGCAAAAGGAATCTCGTTCGCGAATTACAAGAAGGCAGAACTCGCAGCAGCGAAGGAACAACTCGCAAGTCTCGTCAAATCAGGCGACTTAACACAATCACAAGCAGACGACATGTTGAAGCGTCAAACGGAACGGTTCAGTGGCGTCAAGAGCTACGCTGAACTCAAAGACAAGATGCCGATGGGTCGCCACGGTGGATCAGGTTTCTTCAATGAATCATTGATCGCCGACGTCTTGAAGGCACTCGGACTGAGCCAGTCGAAGTTCGACGCAGCGAATCAATCGCTTGCTGCTTATGCGAAGGCACAGTCGATCAAGTTCGCCGACTATAAAAAGGCATTGCTTGCGGCACAGACAAGTGAACTCAACCAACTCGTCAAAGATGGAAAGATGACGAAAAAACAAGCAACGGAAATCAAGTCTCGTCTGACTGAGGAATATAAGGACGCGAAGAGCTACGACGATCTTCCGGATCGCGGTGATCACAGTAAGCGTGGTGACCATGGACCAGGTGGTGTCTTCGGTGACTCGACATCCGCAATCTTAAAAGAACTTGGACTCGATGAAGCGAAATTCGAAGCTGCAAAGCAATCCTTGCCTGAATTCGCGGAAGCGAACAAGATCGCTTACGCCGATTTCGAGAAAGCCGTCCTGACAGCACAAACTGCTGCGATTGATCAACAAGTCAAAGATGGCAAGCTGACAGACAAACAAGCGAAACAGATCAAAGAACACATCCAGTCTCGCGCGGATGAAGCCTCAAGCTACGCTGATCTCAAGAAAGGACCTGCACGTGATGGTCATGGTCGCGGACACGGACATGGTCCGGACGGTGACATGCCGGGCGCACCGGATCAAGGAACGGATGCGGACCCAAATGCCAGTGACACGTCCATCGATTTAGCGATTTAAAATTTCGACCGAAGCTCCTGCATGAGAGCTTCGGCTTTTTTGTGTTCGATTTAGGACAGATGTCTTTTGATCGTGATTTTCATATACTGGTTCACTTTTTTGAAAAATAAGTCTATTTCTTGAACGAAGGTTGCAATTTCCATTTCCTACACCCGATACTAGTAAAGAGAACGCTAGTATTGTAAGGAGGTGACGTGGATGGCTTTTCATGAAGCGATGAATCGGATTCGTCAATCCGACACAGCCCCACTCTATATCGGTGGACTTGAAGTGTCCCGTCCGGAAACGGCGGAAGCCTTCTTTCAGCAACAGACAGATGCAATCTTTTTATTCGATGCCTCTGGAACGATCATCTATTTCAATGAACAGTTACCAGACATGCTCGGTTATTCCGCTGAGACGCTCTATGAGCATTTCGCAGTGTTCAATCCGCCAGATCAAATCGAAGCGGTGACTGCCTTTTTCACACGTGCCTTAAGTGGCGAGACCGTTCATTATACGGCACAAGGACTCCACGCTGATCAACACCGGGTCACATTGAAGATCACGAACATGCCAGTCGAACAAGATGGACAAGTCATCGGTGTCTATGGTGTCGCGCGTGATATCACACGTGAGACACAACTCGAAGAAGATGTCACGTCGATTCGCTCTCAACTCGAACTGACGGAACAGATTCCGGAACTCATCGTCTTCCATTTTGATGTTCAAAAGCAGACGATCGAATTCTCCCCTGCCTTACTGCATTTTTTAGGCCTTTCAGAAGTCGATGCGACGACACTCGATCAAGCACAACTGTTCAGTCGGATTCATCCACGTGACTTCGATCCGCTTCAGTTCGAGATGGAACGTTTGATTGCGGGTGAAAAGGAACGCTTTGAAATGGAAGTCTCCCTGCTGACGGCTGACGATACCTATCAGCTGTTACGCTTGAAAGCCTTTCACCGTCCGCACCATCCAAATCATCTGTCGGTCGTCCTGTATGATTTATCGGAAGTCGACGAGGCACGACGTCAACTCGTCACGGAACGGGCGCAGGCGCGTGAAATCTACGAAGCCGTCAATGCCGCGATCTCGCAAATTGACTTAATTTCGGGGCGAATTCTCTTTCACTCACAAGGGTTCCTGCACATCTTCGAAGAGTTACCGCAGGACTTAATCCTTAGTCACGAATGGTTATTCGAACGATTAGACGTTCGCGATCATGCGGCGATGAAACAGTTCATCGGACGGTTAGTCGACGGTCAGGCGGGAACGATTCAGTACCGTCTTCACTTTCCAGATGGTCGTATCAAATGGATCGAGGACCAACAGATCCCGGTCTTCCAACTGGACGGCACGATTGCCTATACGAATAGCATCATGCATGACATCACGCTTCAAAAAGTGTACGAGGAACAATTACGGAAGCTTGCTTTACGTGACGCCGTGACGCGCCTGCCAAACCGGCAAGCGCTCATCGAGACAATCGACGCGTGGCAAGAAAAGAATCAATCGTTCTTCGTTCTCACCGTCTCCTTCAACCGAATCGCTGAGATCAACAACGCCTTTGGACACGGTTCCGGTGACCAATGGTTACAAGGAACGGCAGCTTTATTACAACAAACGAAACCGGACGAGACGTTTCTCGGGCACCTTGGCGGCGATGAGTACGCCTTGCTCGTACCGACGAGCTATAAACAAGACGTGACGACATGTGCGCAGTCATTGCTCGACTTATCGGAAACACCGATCTCAATTGAACCGTATGCCTTGTTTGCGCGGATCTCGGTCGGGGTCAGCCGGTATCCGGAAGACAGTACGGACGCCGTCGAATTATTGAAGCATTCCTATACCGCCTTACGTCGCTCACGTCGTGAAAACCACAGCACGATGCACCACTACGCATCGAATCTTGATATCGATTACTATCGTCGTTATCGCCTTGAGCAGGACTTGCATTATGCGATTGAACGTAATCAGCTGTTCCTTGAATATCAGCCGAAGGTCGATAGCTGGACCGGAAAAATCGTCGGTCTCGAGGCGTTAATTCGCTGGCAACACCCGGAATGGGGACGGATTCCACCGAACGACTTCATTCCGCTTGCCGAAGAGAGTGCCTTACATGTCGCAATCGGCGACTGGGTCGTCGAGACAGCGTGTCGTTCGATGCAGCACTGGAAGACGACAGGGGCAGAGCTCGTTCCGATTTCCGTCAACGTCTCACCAAAACGATTCTTGATTCCTGGTTTTGAACATCATATCGAGCGGATGCTGTCGACGTATCAGCTCGCACCTGAATTACTCGAACTCGAAATCACGGAAGCCGCCTTGATCATGGATGACCCGATGACGAGTCGGACGCTCGAATACGTCAGTCGGATCGGCGTTCGAATCGCACTTGACGACTTCGGGAAAGGCTATTCTTCGATGGTCTACCTGCAACGGTATCCGATCAACGTCATCAAGATTGATCGACAGTTCGCGACCCACATTACGGATGACGCCAAAGCCCAAGCGATTGTCAAAAGCATTCTCTACATGGCAGGTGAGTTCAATCTAACGGTCGTCGCAGAAGGCATCGAGACGCTCCGTCAGCTCGATACGTTCCGGACGCTCAATTGTCCGAGTATCCAAGGTTACCTGTTTAGTCACCCAGTGTCAGCGGACGTCATGGAATCGTTCCTCCTGCGCGAGATCTTGTATCCGATCGAAGCCTGTTCCTTATCGAGCGATACGGTTCCTCGCTTCTCTGTCTCAGGAAAAGTTCGCATGTTGACACATCACACCCAGTCGTTTGAACTACCCTTCTCCGATATCGAAGCCCATCGGACGAGCACGCGTGCGATCTACTTTTCGACGAAGACGTCGTTGCCGTTGTCAGATGCGACGTTTGAGATTCGATTGAGTGAAGGATTACAACTCGTCACTTGTACAGTGACGATCAACGGACAGGAAGATGAACAATATATCGGCGAATACACGAATCCGACAGAAGCGGAACAGATCATGCGCTTCTTCCAGTCGTTACGCTATCGCCCTTGACCTCTCCACGAAGACGTTCACACACGTCTTCGTGCTTTTTTGTTATAGTAATCGTAAAGCGTTTTACTTCAGAAGGGAGGAATGGCATGCAGTCACCACTACCTACGAAACATCATCGCCGTTCTACGAAAGGTCAGCTTTTTCGACGATTCCTGATGCTGACGATCGGTGCCATCATCTTCGCGCTTGGACTGAAAGGATTCCTTGTTCCAAATAACATCATCGATGGCGGGATTGTCGGAATCTCGATCATCGGCTCAAAAGTGACCGATACGACGCTCGCCTTATGGCTGTTCTTCTTGAACATTCCATTCATCTTTTTTGGCTACAAACAAATCGGAAAGACGTTCGCCCTATCGACGTTATACGCAATCTTCGTCATGGCGATCGCAACGAAACTCCTCGAACACATCGGTCCGCTGACGAGCGTGGATTTGCTCGCGACCGTCTTCGGTGGCTTGATTCTTGGAATCGGCGTTGGAATCGTCATCCGTTCGAGCGGTTCACTCGACGGAACCGAGATTCTCGCTGTCTCCTTCAGCCGCTCGACACCGTTTTCAGTCGGTGAGATCGTGATGTTCTTCAACGTCTTCATCCTCGGCGCCGCTGGATTCGTCTTCGGTTGGGACCGGGCGATGTACTCGTTGATCACCTATTTCGTTGCCTTCAAGACGATTGATGTCGTCATCGATGGACTCGATCAGTCGAAGAGTGTCTGGATCATTTCGGAGAATTATGAAGAGATTGGTCTTGCAATCATGGACCGACTTGGTCGAAGCATGACGTACTTAAACGGAGAAGGTGCCTTCACCGGCGACGGCAAAAAAGTCATCTTTTGCGTCATCAGTCGCCTCGAGGAATCGAAACTCAAAGACATCGTCCGCGACTTCGATGAGCAAGCCTTCATTGCGATCGGCAACATCCATGATGTCCACGGCGGTCGCTTCAAGAAAAAAGATATCCATTAACCGAACGAAAGGAAGGAACACGGGTGTGGAAAAAACATCGTAAGAAAATCATCGGCGGGGTGATTGTCATCGTGACGCTTGCCGTCATCGTCGTCATCGGGATTTCCGCTTATGTCGGCTCATCGTTGACGCAACCGGAGCGCGAAGCATTGACGACGACACCGAAAAAAGCGGAAGGACTCGACTATGAGGACGTCACCTTCCGCTCCTATAAAGACCGGACACGTTTGTCTGGCTGGTGGATGCCTAGCGAGGACGCAAAACTGACGGTCGTCTTCGCCCATGGTTACGGCAAGAACCGGGAGCAAGAAGATGTTCCAGTCTTCCCGTTATTCAAGAAGTTCCACGACGCTGGCTATAATGTCTTGACGTTTGATTTCCGGGGATCCGGTGAATCGGACGGAAAACGCGTCACGGTCGGTGCAAAGGAACAAGATGATTTGCTGACGGCCGTTCGCTACGCGAAGTCACGGTCTTCAAAACCAGTCGTCCTCTACGGGATCTCGATGGGTGCTGCAACATCACTCGTGACCGCTCCAAAGGCGGACGTCGTCGGTGTCATCGCCGACAGCCCGTTTAGCGATCTCGAGAACTATCTCGCAACGAACCTGCCTGTCTGGAGCGGATTACCGAACTTCCCGTTCACCCCGATCATTCTGGAGATCACGCCACCTCTGACGGGTCTCAATCCAGAACGGGTGAAACCGATTGAAGCGGTTCGACGGATTGAGTATCCAATCCTGTTGATCCACGGGAAGGACGACGATGCGATTCCAGTCACGGAAAGCATGAAGATTCAAAAGGCGGCGCCGCGCTCCGAGCTCTACGTGACGGAAAACGGTGGACACGTCCAGTCGTATGCGCACGACCGAAAAGCGTATGAAGAGAAAGTCATGACGTACTTGTCAGATCTGCATTGATGAAAGGAGATTGACATGCAACAGTTATCGTTGTTCCTGACCTTTTTCGTCGCACTGACAGTCATGACGATCGGACTGCTCGTCTCCCGCCGTGCCGGCTATCGTTTACCGTACGGACGAACGATCGCCTTGATTTGGACGGGTTCCGCCCTGATCGGACTGACCCTTTACTTATTACGTTAAACGAACAGCCGCCCGCTTCCTTGACGGAAACGAGCGGCTGTTGTTTGTGCTTATCGTTTTAGTACGGCAGCGCCGACGATCTTCAAGACTTCCGGACGACTGAGTTTTTCTTTCCCTTTTGCAAGGGCATCCAGCGTTCCATGTGCGAGTGCAAGTGGAATGTGACAGAATTCATAAATCGTCGTCTCCTTCGGAATGGACGCAAGGTAGGCATCGGCTTCTGCGAGATTCTCACGCGCATAAGCAAACATCGTATCCGTCGTCCAACCAGGCGGGAAGTAACCGACACCACGCTCCGCATCCTCCTGTTGGTTACGCAGGATGTTGACGGCTTGTAAACCACGACCAAATCCGATCGCTTGCTGTTTATCAGTGACGATACCAGCCTTCCAGTACCAAATGTCGGATAACATGACACCGACGAGTCCAGCGACATAATACGTATACTCGTCAAGATCCGCTTCCGTCTCGACCGTCCAGTCACGCTCTGCCCAGACCGCCATCCCTTCTGCCATCTCCGCCGTCGAATCGAGGACCTTCGGACGAATCGCGGCCGGACAATAGGCGATCCACTCCGGTAGACGGAGTGTTACTTCCGGTAGATGCGCCGTGTAAGGCGCAATCAACTCGAGATAGGTCGTAGCGGAGAACGTGCCCCGCATCAATAACGCCGTCTCGCGAAGTAACATCGTCTTGACGTCCGTCGCCAAGTCCTCATGGTCTTCAATCTCATCGATGGCACGCATGCATAGATAAGCAGCACCGACCGCTTCCTGTAAGTCTTGCGATAGTCGACTAATCGGGATATAGAAGGTGCGACTCGTCGCTTTTAATACACGGTTCGCGTCTTTTTTCAGCTGCTTCGTCTCATTCATTCCTGACAACTCCCTCTTTGGCTCAAAAGGTTTCTTTTCTCTTCATTACTATACACGATTCAACGCGTTTCAGCATTTGTTTCATGATAAGAAAGACTCCCTTTGCAGCACATTCGGGCAAAGGGAGTCTTTTCGTCCTCGTTTGAAGCGCATCGTTCATCAAAAAGATACGTTCCGATGACATTCAAATGGAATCATTTTTCCTGTTGTTTCAAGAGTTGTCCGATCAATCCAGTACTACGAGACGCTTCCGTGTTCTCTTCTTGAATCGACAAGTAGACTTCCTTACGATGGATGTCGACTTGCCGTGGTGCCTTGATACCAATCTTGATTTGGTCACCTTCGATCGCAAGAATCGTCAGTTCGATGTCGTCACCGATTTGAATCGCTTCTCCCGTCTTTCGTTTCAGTACGAGCATCAGCGACCACCTACTTCCGTCAGACTACCGATCAGATGACGATTCGTGTATGTATCGTCTAGGATGATTTGTTTTGCGAGTCGTTGTTTCGTTTCCATGACGAAAGGTGCTCGTAAGTTCGTCGTCGACGTCGTGAATGGATCGCGTAATGTGACCGTCGTATAGACGGCGACTTGCGCCGTATCCTCGATTCCGAGTTGCTCTTTTGCTGCTTCCGGCAACTCGAAGACGTATTCTGGATCAATCCAGAACGGGTTCGTCACGACGAAGGCACACTCCGGCTGATCAATCGATTGAAACGACCAGAACGGAACGCCTTCTCCGAACGGGAGCAAGATGAAGCGTTTTGCTTCCGGAAAACCTGGTAATTCGGACGCGAAGGTGATGATTTCCGTCTCGTCAATCGTAATGGTTCCAAAAAAATCCGTTTCGATCTGCATGTCGTTATCCTTCCCCATCGAATATGCCACCAACCGGCCACATATTCAGTTGATTTTGTTCTTGTAGATAAATGTCGACCTGACCTTCTTTCACAGTCAGTTCCGGTCGATGCGTTTCGACATCGATTTTCGGACGATTCGCGGTATAACTTAATCGTACCTCAGCCGGTGTATAGGTCGTCTTGACTCGATCGAGGCTCCGCGGAATGAATCCGAGAGTCGCCACTTCAGCAGGTGGTGTATCATTGGCTTTCGCAATCCGCGCGACAGTTCCACCGCCCTGCTCGATCCGCATCAGTTGATCGCCTTCAGAGGCTCGTTTCGCGACAGCTTCCTGCCCTTTTTGTCGTCCATAAGTAGCATACTGCCGAACGGATTCGAGCGCAGGAACGCGCCCCATCTCGATCCAGGCTTGCGTCGAATCGATCTCAAGGCGTGCCGCGACGGTTTCAATCGATAGTTCCCCACGTGGTTGTTCGATCGACAGGGAGGCAGGTGTCTGCTTCTGCTCGATTTGCGGACGCGTGATGTTCATCCCGATTCGTGCCGCCGTCTGACGTATTTCAAGATGCGGAAGATTCATCTGCCTTCACCCCTTATCGTAGGAAATCGAGTAATGTCGGCTGAATGATTCGTGCCCCGGCGCTGAGTGCTGCGCGGTGTAACGTCTCGTATGACTTCAGCTCCATGATGACTTTTTCTGCCTCGATGTCTTCGTTATCCGACATGACCGTCTTCGCGATGATTTCTTGGTCCTCGAGCCGTGATGTGTTCAAATCCATCCGGTTGACCCGTGCTCCGAGATCTGCACGTGTCTCGACCGTTCCATTGACCATCTCATCGATATCTTTCAACATCCCGGATAAGGTAGCCCCGTTGTTATCAGCGTTCGTACCGAGTGCATCATATACTTTTTTCAACGTTTGGAACGTTTCCGGTCCAAAGACGCTGAGTGGTGAAATGTTAACTTGGACTTCGATACCAGAAGAAACTTCATAATTGATGGATTCCGTCTCCTTACCTGTCGGATCCCCATCCGTGAAGACACCGTCAACAGGACCAGTTGTACTCGCTAAGTAATCACGCAATCCGTCCATCGAGACGAATGCCGTATCCGTCTTCGTTCCGTTGAAGATGCCTTTTTCATTGTATTTCGTATTCGCGAGCGTTCCGATGTGTTCAATCAATTGACCGACTTCGCTTTGGATCGCTTTACGTTGTGTTGCATCATACGTATCCGTCGCCGCTTGTGTCGTCAACTCACGAATCCGACTCATCGCTGATGTGACTTCGTTAAGGGCAGAATCCGTCAAGTCCATCCAGCCCGTTGCTTCGCTGGCATTTTTCTTGAACTGTTCGACTTCTCGTACTTCCGTCCGGTAACGCACGCCTTGCATCGCAACGACTGGATCCTCAGACGGACGTTGAATCTTCTTCCCACTGATCAATTGTTCCTGAAGCGTGCTCAAGCGCTGATAGCTTGAGGATAAGTGCCCGATATTCGTTTTCGTCAACATCGTTTGTGTTACTCTCATCTATTCATCACCGTCCTACGAGTCCCATACCGTTGATGATTTTATCAAGCATCTCATCGACGGTCGTAATATTTCGTGCTGCTGCATTATAAGCGTGTTGATACTGAATCATCATCGTCATCTCTTCATCGATCGAGACGGCAGACATCGACATGCGGCGCTGATCCGCACTTTCCATCAAGACAGCAGCACTCTTACCAAGGCGTCCGACCTGATCGGTCGAGACCGCCATATCGCCGATGACGTTTTGATAGAACGAGCCGATCGTCGTCGTCGTTTTCGACTCCGTGAATTCGATGCTCGCTGTCTTCATCTTCGCCAGTTTCAATGCCCCTTGACTATCCCCGATGTTACCGTCCGTCGACGTCGCGATGTTATCAAGACTCGCCTTGATGTCCGAACCGACGGAGATCGTTGCTGCCGTGATGTCACCGCTTGTTGATGCGAAGAAGGCGTTTGATCCCGCTGTACCATCTTTCTTCAAGTTCGTCGCATGCGCAGCGTTAAAGGCATTCGCGAATGTCTTTGCCATCTCATTGAGTTGACTTTCCATCTTGACGTATTCCCCGACGGCTTTTCCGTCTCGCTCTTGCCCGTACATCTCAATTAGTCCTGATAAACGTCCTGTTGAGAAGCCGCCGAGCTGATCAAACGTATAGGTTTGTGTCTCAGACTTAAAGCCGGTGTAAAGTCCCTGTTCGTTCGTCGTGAACGTCAGTGTGCCCGCTTTCGGTAAATCGGAGTCGACAGCAAGCAGCTTGTCCCCGTTCGGAAACTTGATGTTGACGTCGATGCGCCCTTCCGCATTGCGCAACGCATTCCCCATCTGTCCTGTTTCGATCGCCTGAGCATCTACTGTCACTTTTTCGAAATCGACATATTGAGCAAGCTCATCAAAGTAACGATCTCGTTCATCGTAGAGTGCGTTTGGTAAAGCACCAAGTGGTTCGACAACGTGGATTTCCGTATTGATGTTATGGATTTTTTGTAAGAGGTCGTTGACTTTTTTCGTCGAGACCTCGATTTCACTTTTTAAGTCTGTTTTGACTTGATTGATCGCTTTTGCCATGTAATTGAAGGTCTGCGTAAGAGTCTCCGCCTTTTGTCGGACGACACTGCGTGCACCTGAATCTTGCGGATTCGTCGACAAGGTCTGGAGTGATTCCCAGAATCCATCGAATGCTTTTGCAAGACCGGTGTCAGACGGTTCATTGATGATATCTTCCATCCGCCCGAATGCCGCTTGTTTCGTACCGTAATAAGAGACCTTCGTCACTTCATCCCGGTACTGCTTATCGAGCATGACGTCTCGAATTCGCTCGAGCATTTCTCCGCGGACCCCAGTTCCGACTTGTCCATTTCGTCCAGATCCAAGTGAAATCGAAAGTTGTTCCGTCGTTCCCATGACGAGACGCTGGCGAGAGAATCCTTCCGTTCCGGCGTTCGCAATATTATTTCCAGTCGATTGCAGAGCCCACTGGTTCGTCGTTAATGCCCGACGTCCTGTCTCAAGCCCCATGAAAGTCGATCCCATCCGTATTCCTCCTTACGCGTTTCGATTGAAGTGTGTCTGGTTCAGTGCGGACTGTCCGTATGTGAAGTCGTCCGCTTCTGGAATCAAGAGTTGGAGATGCCAATCCAAATAATACAGGGATTGCTCCAGCAACTCCGCGTTTAGTGTGTTGAGCTGCCGCAGTTGACCGATCGTCTGCAACAACGTTCGGAGTGAGTCGACATCTTCCGGATGCGTCGCGATCCATTCCGTCATCGTCACGCTCCCCATCAGTGCGAGCCGCTCTTGTTCTAGTGCTTCGATCCGTTTGATATGTACGGGTTCTTCTTTAACGATTTCAGACAAACGACGCATGTCATTTGCAATCAAGACTTGCTTCTTTTCTTCTGCGAGCGCAAGTAAATGAGCATGCGCTTCGTTAAGCTGATTGATGAGTTGCATTCGGTTTCTCCTTCCGAATTGAAAAGGTTCCATTCATATAAAAAACGACCCGCGCATCCGTGCCCCGAGTCGCCTCCATTGTCTACGATGTCCAACTTACAGGTTCAAGAAACGTTCCGCGATTTTTTCGCATCCGGTTTATAGGTTCCATCCTGGATCGCCTGTTTGAGGGATTCAATCTTTTCAGTCCGTGATGACTGTGTCTCGTTGAAACGCGCACGCGCTTCTGTAGAGATACTGACTTCGTCCGGACGATTCGTATGGTTTTTTGTTCCTTCTACTGATTGAGTTCTTTCGTACGTTTTGGGCATGTTCACCCATTTCGTAGAATCAATTCGCATGTGAACACCTGCTTTCTAGACTACAAGATTCTTAGTTCAAGTCCGATACGTCCTTGGTTTCGAAGAGTCAGAAGAGTCAAGCATCGCCTGGGCGAGGTCACGTCGTAAACGATCACGACATGCGGCACAAATCGTGCCTTCACGGGAGGGCTTCCCGCAACTCTCACACATGATTTCCATCTGGGAAATCTCGGAGATCAATAAGCGCCCTTCCTTGATGTAACGGAAGACGGTATCTCGACTAACACCCGTTCCGATCTCGACATCTTTAGGTGAAGTCCGGATTTTTCGTCGTTCTCGCAGAAATTCGCGTACCTTCTCAAAATCCGTATGATCCTTTCGTATGCAATCAATACACAGTTCTGAAGATTGACGCACGACTAACTTCCCGCAAGATTTACAATTGATGACATCCATTTCCTTCACCTCACATAGAGTATCGGCAGGAATGTTACTTTCTTAAACACTTCGAAATAAAGTTACAGCAGAAATTTCTTTCACTCCCGCTTCCTTGAGTCGAAACATCGCTTGGCGAAGCGTCGTACCTGTCGTATAGACATCATCGATAAGTACAATGTTCTTCCCCTTGACGTCACTCGTTACGCAAAACGGGTTGCTACGCGCAAGTCGCGCTTGTCGTCCCGCCTTACTTTGTTCTGGACCATCGAGACGACTTAAACACGGAACAATCTTTCCGCGCATCCGACGTGCGATCAGCTCTGCTTGATTGAAACGGCGGTCCGAGAGACGCTCGATGCTTAGCGGTATCGGCACAAGAACTGCTTGTTTGATTTTTACCTTCTTCAAGTCATCGGTAAACATCTCAAGCAACGCAGTATCACCGAGAAACTTGAAGCGATGCATGAAATCCTTCGCTGCATCATTGTATAAATAAAGAGGTGCTGTTTGAAGCGTCAGTCCTTGTCTTCGCCATTCTGCGCAGTCTGCACAGCACACTGGACCCGGCTTTCCACAATCGACGCATTCCCCTCTTTTTACAAACTTTATTTTACAGGTCGGACAGGTCACTTGCCTAGTCCAGAGATTTCCAAGTTCCCAACTAGGTAGATAGACCTCTTGACAGAATAGACATCGGTTCATGGTTGCACGGCGTTCGCTTTCTTGATCTCATGGATCGCTTCGTACATCGCATCACTCCGGTCATTGGCGCAAAATAAAATGTCACCATCCGGATATGCCGACGATCGTCCGACTCGTCCGCTGATTTGAATCAGGGCTGCCGTACTGAATCCTTGATCAGCATCCAGAATCGCGACTTGAACGTTTTCAATCGTCACACCCCGCTCAAGAATCGTCGTCGTCAGTAAGATTCCTGTCGATTGTCGAAAACGCTGGACCTTCTCGACTCGTTCCGAATCTGCGGCATGGACGGTCTCGACGTCATAGCCCGCTGTCGCGAATCGGTTTTGCCATCGCTCGAGCTCTGCGATCCGTGAAACAAAGACGAGCCGTGGTACAGCGTTATGACGCGCCAACCAATCGAACACGAGCTGTTCGCTATACGGTACGACGAGCTTTGGGACCGGTAACGGATAGCCATGATAACGTCGCATCAGCCGAACCGTGGGAAACCGTCGATGCCAAAACGAAGGCGTTGCACTTAATAAAATCAGCGCGGCATCTTTCGTCATCGCGCGCTTGACGTATTGATGTAACGTCCGGTCGAGCCGGTACGGAAACGCATCGACCTCATCCAAAAAGACGACGTCGAAACAATTCCGGTAATGAATCAATTGATGTGTCGTACTGACCGTGATGTCACCCAGTTCAAGACGGTCCGATGAACCACCATACAAGGAGACGATGGAAGCGTCAGCGAATGCCCGCTTCAAATGTCCCGTCAATTCCCGGACGACGTCTGCCCGTGGTGCTGCGACAAGCACACGGCGTCCGCTAGCGAGAGCGTCTGCGATTCCCGGGAAAAGCATCGGTGTCTTCCCGGCACCACACACAGCATGAACGAGAAGCCGTTTTTCAGTTAGAACCGTTCGTTGGATCACTTGAGCAATGCGTAGTTGCGCCGGCGTCAACGTCAACGGTCCATGTTGGGCTGGTGTCACCGGATCAAGCGCCCGCCGATCCGTCACGAGTCGTCCGCAGCTTCGCAGTTTGCCGTAAGCGAGACATTTCCGACAATAATAACAGGCTTTACCACAAGTACAATCCCCTCGCACTGGAAGCGCGCCACACCGCTGGCAACGCCATGTCACAGCTGGTCTGAATCGGTGTGTCGCTTGTGGTGCGTCGAGCCATTCAACAGGTACGAGTCGTCCTCGAAGATCCATCGTCATCTCTCCTTTTCTGTTTCGTCTCTTTCTCGCGGGCGTTCGGCATCTCCTTGTGAGCGTTCCACTACTCAACTCGAGCTTTTGACTCGCAGAATTCGAGATAACGTCATTCTTCAAGCTCTAAAAAGTCGTTTCCCTAGGATCATTCATGAATTTCGAGGATTTTGACAAAACAAAAGCAGCAGGTATCCTCATGGAGAGAATTCCTACTGCTTCCGTTCCTATCTTATTCTGCTGCGTGATACCATGTGACACCGATTGCCCCTGGTCCGAGGTGTGTACCGATGACGGGTCCAAAAACACTCATCTCGATGCGTGCCTTCGGGAAAAGTGCCTTCAGTTCAGCAATCTCCGCTTCTGCTTTCGCAGAATCCTCGGCATGGATGACACCGATGACATAACCTGCTCCGTCACCATTAATATCTTCCTTCATCATTTCCTCAATCCGATTGACTGCCCGCTTAAACGTTCGAATCTTTTCAAACGGAACGATTTTTCCATCAACGAAATGAAGGACCGGCTTGATTTTCAGGAACGAGCCGACGAATGCCTGCGCGACACTCAAACGTCCTCCGCGCTGGAGGTGTTCGAGATCGTCGACGACGAAATACGCACGAATCTGTTCCTTTAATGTCTCAAGACGCTGGACGATCGTCTCTGCCGTCGCTCCTGCATCTCGCAAACGAACGGCTTCTTGGACGAGAAACGCTTGCGGCATACAGGAAATACGTGAATCGACTGGATGGACGTTGACATGATCCACCATCATGTTGATCGTATGTAACGCTTGGTACGTTCCGCTGATCCCACTTGATAGTGTGATACCGATGATATCTGTTCCTTCTGGCAACTGCTCGAACGACGACACGAGATCACCGATGTTCGGTTGTGAGGTCGTCGGGAGACTGCCCGTCTGGATGCGTTCATAAAATTCCGCTACCGAGATATCAAACCCTTCCCGGTAGGCGTCACCGTCGAAGATGACACTAAGTGGTGCGACGTGCACTTGATGTTCTTCACAATAGGTAGTTGGCAGATAGGCTGTGCTATCCGTTAAGATCACAATCTGGCTCATCCGTGAATTTCCTCGCTTTTATAGTTCCGTCGTGACGCTGCCAAATGTGACACGCCACAATCGCTTTTAAGTGTAGCATTTTTTACTGGATAAAAAAAGAAAGACGGAAGCGAGAGCTCCTGTCTTTCGAGATATTAAACGACGACCCATCCACGACGGATGGATTCGACGACAGCACCGGTCCGGTCCGGCACATTCATCTTCCGGAGGATCGATGAAACGTGGTTCTTGACCGTCTTTTCACTGATGTATAACGTATCACTGATCGCACGGTTCGAGAAGCCGTCCGCTAACAATTGCAAGACTTCACATTCGCGACGCGTCAAGACGTGGAGTGGTGCTTCCGCGACTCGTTTTTCAACAGGTTGTGACGCCATCGTTTGTTTCATCTTCATCAAACGACGATATTCCTGCAATAAGTTCGGTGTGACTTTCGGGTGGACGTATCCGCCTTCGCGGTACACGGAACGAATCGCATTGACGAGTTCATCCGTTGCCATTTCCTTTAAGAGGTAACCGACTGCACCGGCACCAAGGGCGTGCATGACATACGTCTCATCATCATGAATCGATAAGATGATGACACGCACATCCGGATAGACTTCCATCAGACGTTTTGTTGCTTCAACACCGTTGACTTGCGGCATGTTGATATCCATTAAGACGATATCCGGTTGATGGGTTTCGACGAGCGAGATGACTTCCGCTCCGCTTTCCCCTTCCGCTACGACGACGAACTCTTCTTCGAAATCAAGAATTCGTTTAACGCCTTCGCGGAATAACTGATGATCGTCGACGATGACTACTTTCACTTGCTCGTTGTTCACAGTGTTTCCCCTCTCGCTTCGGATTCCTCGATTGGAATCTTGACCTTGATGACCGTACCTTTTCCGGGCTGCGTCTCGATATCGAATTCACCATCGATCAATTCGATCCGTTCACGCATACCAACGAGTCCGAATGACTCGTCGCATGATGCGACGATGGAATCGAAATCAAATCCAACGCCATTATCCTTCACGTGGATTCGTACGGAATGTTGATATTGTTCTATGATAATACGAATGTCACTCGCTTTGGAATGCTTTACTGCATTTTGGACGGCTTCTTGAACGATTCGGAAGACGGCAACTTCATACGTCGAATCGATCCGTTCACCACCTCCCAGATAATTGAAGTGAACCGGAATATTCGAAATTTCTTGAATATGACGAAGATAGCGTTCAAGCGTCGGAACAAATCCGAGATCGTCAAGCGTCATCGGACGTAAATCGTATATGATGCGACGGATATCGGCAAGTCCATCCCGAATCAACGTCCGCAAACGGTGAATCTCTTCAAAAGCTGCCTCTGCCCCATTGTGCTGGTGAATCTTTTCAATCAAATCCGCCCGGATCAAGACGTGGGCGAGCGTCTGCGCCGGACCATCATGCATGTCGCGCGATAGCCGGCGCCTTTCATTTTCGGCGGACTGGAAGACTTTTAAGCCCATCTCTTGTTTTTGCATCGCCTTTTCATATTTTTCATTCATCATCTGCATATCGTCCGTCAAGAAGTTCAAGACGACCGAGACGCGTCCAATCAATTGATCTGCTCGTTCAATCGTCTCATCGAGCTGAATCAGTCGGCGTTCGAGCTCATCGCGACGCTTTCGGCAATTCATCTCGTCTCGTTGATTGATGAACGATTCGAGTTGCAACGCGTTCGCTGTCTCATAGGCCGACCGGACATCCTGTTCCGAGTAGCTGTCGAAGTTCTTACTGACGACGACGAGTCGCGCCTTCGCATCCTTGATATGGCGTTCGAGTCGTTCTGCTTCTTTTATATAGTCGTGCACCCGAATCTTCAGGTCACGCAGTTCTTGCTGAATTTCGGCATATTGTTCGCGAGAACTTTCCGTGATCCGGACGATTTCTTCCCGACTCTCTTCTACGACGCCGATGATGTTCTGTACGATATCATTCAAGGATAGCCGCTCCCTCATCTCATTCGTCATGGTACTCCCTCCATTCCTTGCCAGTCGTCTACGGTTGTCTCTCTCTTGGAACGTCGTTATGCTAGAAAGAACTAGTTAACGAGGAGGACATTTTTGATTATGACATTATCTAATTATTATACAGTAAAAGAAAACGGTTTCCACGAAATCATTATCCAAAAGTCACGATTCATCACTTATTTAGCTCGCGCAACGACGGAAGAACAAGCCCAGGCGTTCATTTCCGAGTTGAAAAAAAACATCACGATGCGAACCATAACTGCTCCGCCTATGTCATCGGTGAGCGTAATGAGATCCAAAAAGCGAATGATGACGGTGAACCGAGCGGAACGGCCGGTGTTCCGATGCTTGAAGTATTGAAGAAGCGTGACTTACGCGATACGGTCGTCGTCGTGACACGGTATTTCGGCGGCATCAAGTTAGGCGGTGGTGGACTGATTCGAGCATATGGTTCGAGTGTCTCTGAAGCATTGAACGCAGTCGGTGTCGTCGAGCGGATCGAACATACCGTCATTTCTGTCAACGTCGACTACACATGGCTTGGAAAGCTCGAGAACGAATTACGGGCGAGTGTCCATCCGATTGATCAGATTCATTACCTCGATCAAGTCCAGATCGACGTCCTCGTCAAGACAGCCGATGTCCCTGATTTTCTCGATTGGATGACGAACATGACGAACGGTCAAGCTGATTTGTCAAGCGGCTCTACCCGCTACCTCGAACGTGACATTATTTCCTGACCTGCTATACTGATTGTAAAGAAATTTAAAGTTTTTTTAAAATTCAGTTAATGTTAGGAGTTAATAAAAGTGGAAGAGCGAACCCGAAGTAATAAAAAAAAGATAAAGAAAAAACGTTCGTGGTTTAAAGTGTTCGTGATCAGTTTTCTTGTCGTGCTTGTGGGTGGAGGTGCAACCTTCGCTTACGTTGCATATAAAACGTTCCAGACCGCAAACGACTCAAACGTTGATTTAGCGCGCGGTGACAAGTCCGAGAAACGAGAAGCAGCCATTGATTTGACGAAAGATCACTTTTCCGTTCTGCTCGTCGGAACGGATGAACGACCTGGTGACACCTCATCGCGTGCTGATACGATGATCGTCGCGACATTCAACAAGGACGATCAAACTGTGGATATGGTCAGCATTCCCCGCGATTCACTCGTCGAGATTCCTTCTGTCGGTTACGAGGATAAAATCAATCACTCTTATGCCTTTGGTGGCATCGATTCAACGATTGAAACGGTCGAGACATTGCTCGATATTCCAATCGATTATTATGCATCGATCAACTTCAATGGTGTCGTCGCGATCGTCGACGCATTAGGCGGCATCGATGTCGACGTCAAGTTACCGATCGATACACTCGACTCGTCCGATAAGCGCAATGGCGTTAAATTGGAACCGGGACAACAAACGTTGAACGGCGAAGAAGCACTCGCTTATGCTCGAATGCGTTATCAAGATCCTGAAGGAGATATCGGACGGACAAAACGTCAACAACAGATTGTCGAAGCCATCGTTGATCAGTCGACATCGTTCGGTTCAATCACCAAACTAAATACGCTGATGGATGCGACCGGGGATAACTTCCGGACGAACATGTCGTTGACGGAAGCGTTCCAACTGCAACCGTTCATCAAAAAAATCGGTTCCATCAACCGGATTGATTTAAAAGGTACCGATGCGAAAATCAATGGCGCTTATTATTACCAGCTCGATCCAACATCACTGGCTGACGCGAAGACGACATTGAAGGAACAACTTAATTTGCCAATCGATGAGACGACAGACAGCATCACGTCGGAGGCTGTAGATGATTCGTTCACTCCAAGCAACTGATCATGCGTCACTACTGGAAGTACAACGTCGCGCTTATCAGATAGAAGCCGCATTACTCAATGCGACTGATTTCCCGCCATTACGCGAAACGATCGATGAGATCGACGTTGAAGAGCCAATCGGTTTCGTTTACGTCATTGATGACGACATTGTTGGTGCTGTCACGATTGCTGATGGAACGATCACGCGACTCGTCGTGGATCCGTCATACTTCCGTCAAGGAATCGCACAATCTTTGCTACGACACGTGTTCGAACACAGTCTCGCCAAACACGTCATGACCGGTGCACGTAATCTGCCAGCGCTTTCTCTTTACAATCGTTTCGGCTTTTCAGAAGTCCGGCGCGAGTGGCGTAGTGGAATCGAACTTGTCTTTTTGATGCGAACCTGACGTTTAGGAACAACAAAGAAGCAGTAGACACCGGGTCTACTGCTTCTTTGTGTCGTTTAGAAGAAAAGGAATCCGAGAGCGGCTCCGATTAACACGATTCGTAACGGCGACTGTTTATAAAAACGAAGTAAACAGAACAAACCGAAGGCAATCAAGAAATCAAGACCACTCTTGATGCTTGATGTAAAGATCGGATCGTAGAGAGCAGCAAGTAGGATACCGACGACAGCGGCATTGACACCAATCAATATTCGTCCGACCGATTGATTCTTTCGAATACGATCCCAGTACGGTAAAACACCGATGACGAGTAGGAATCCTGGTAGGAAAATGGCAAGCGTCGCAAGAATCCCTCCAGAAATACCAGAGACGACCGTACCGAGATACGTCGCAAACGTGAAGAGTGGACCCGGTACCGCTTGTGCTGCGGCATAACCGGCAAGGAACGTATCCGTGTTCATCAATCCAGGTACAAGTGTTTGCTCAAGGAATGGCAAGACGACATGTCCACCACCAAAGACGAGGGCACCTGCACTGTACATGATACTCGTCAGCTGGACGGTTCCCGTCGCAGATTGCGCGAGAAATGGTGTGACGGCGAGTAAGACGAAGAATAAGACGAGTGCCGTGATACTAAGTAGGCGTGGTACGCGAATTGACAGGGATCCACCCGTCTCCGTCTCTTCTTTGAACCAGAAGAACGCAAAAAGACCTGCGAACAACAAGACACCGACTTGCGCCAGTGGATGTGCGATCAACAGTACCCCTGCTAGCGCTAGTAGCATCAACGTCATCCGTTTGACGCCTGTCGCAAGTTTCATTCCCATGCCAAGGACGGCGTCAGCAACGATCGCGACAGCGACAAGTTTCAAGCCATGAATGAATCCGGCTTCCGCGACATCGAATTGTGTCGCAAGAATCGCGAATAGAATCAAAGCGATACTCGACGGTAACGTGAAGCCGACGAAGGAAATAATTGCCCCTGCTACTCCTCCACGGATCAAACCAATTCCCATTCCGACCTGACTCGAAGCGGGACCCGGGAGGAATTGACAGAGCGCAACTAAGTCAGCATACGCTTTCTCATCAATCCATTTTTTCCGTTTGACATATTCTTCATAAAAATACCCAAGATGGGCGACCGGACCTCCGAACGACGTTAGTCCGAGCTTGAACGATACAAGAAAGATTTCGATTAGACGATTCATGCTTCACCTCCATCCTTCATTCTAAACAAAAAATGTTAAGTTCCTGTGAACTTCAACGTTTTTTCTTACCATAAGTCCCTTTTCGCCACAATTTCTCCATGGGACCTTGTGGATGAGACTGGAGATATCTGTTTGATGTAACCCCTTGTGAGATCAAAAGCAGGAAAACGAGTAACAGTCCTTGCCATAACGGTATCGTTCCATGTTGTCCACTGAAGAAGACAAATACGGTAAAGACGAGTGTATGCATCAAATAATTCGTCAATGCCATCCGCCCCAGTCCAGCAAACCATTGCATACGTCCAGCACGAACGAGTAACGCTACGGCACAAGCATAGGTGATCGCAAGCGTGCGCCCTGAGAGCCAAACGTAAAATAGATTGATTGATCCGTCCGGTACGTCAGCATGCGCTTGTATGATTCCAGCGAATGATGGAAGTGTCAGTAATAAGCTAATGCCAAGCGTCCACCACAGGAAACGATTCGTCGGGGGCGTTGCACTGAAGCGTTCCATCAAATAGGCTCCGATCAAGAACAGTGATAGAATTTCTGGCCAAATGACACCGGAATTCATGAGGGCTTCCGGCAATTGAACTGTCGCATGATGCGCTAAAAATCCGAGGAGATCGCGCGATGCGACGAACGACTGAAGTGTCTTATCCAGCTCGACGACGGGAGCGTCGCCGAGTTGACGAGCCCCAAAGAAAATAAGTAGATAGAGCAAAATGGCATAGATTTGAAATGCTATCGCAAACAAGAGCTTCGTGATTGGCTTTGTTTTAGCGAACAATAACAAAATGAAGCCCGTCAACGCATACGTATGTAAGATATCGCCCTGCCAGACAAGCAGGTGCAAAAGACCAATGATGAGCAGAATTCCGAGCCGCCTTGCGAAGATCGTCATCGGTAGACCACGTTGTCGTAACCGGTTGATGAACAGGTAAAAACCGGCTCCAAATAGAACACTAAACAGGGTATAGAATTTCGTCTGGATGAAGAGATCGAAAATGAGACGAATCGATTGATCCATCTCCCCCATCATCGCATTCGGTCGATCACCGAGAAAACTCGGCATGTTGACGAATAAAATCCCGCATAGTGCAAAACCACGTAACACATCCAAATAGACGATGCGTTGATTCAATGATTGATTCATTCCAACACTCCCTTTCTGAAAAAAGACCGCTCACACGGATGAGCGGTCTTTTTTGATATACGTTATTTCGATGTAAAACGTTCCAACAAATTCAACAATGGTCGATAGCGTTCACCAAGCAAACCGAGTGACTCGACAAGAATGTCAAGAACGAGCAACAGCATGACGAGTGAGACGAGAGCACCAATCGAATTCGTCTGCGAGAACAGAATCGCCGTCATCCCGAAGATGGCACAGAGTCCGTAGATGACGAGCACGGCTTGGCGCATCGTAAAGCCGAGATCAAGCAACCGGTGATGCAGATGGGCCTTATCCGGCGCAAATGGTGGTTTTCCTTGCAATACCCGTCGAACAATCGCAAACAACGTGTCGGAAATCGGGATCCCAAGCAAAATAACTGGAACGGCAAGCGAGAACAGTGTCACGTTCTTGAATCCAAGAAGTGATAACACACCAAGCATATAGCCGAGGAACAAGGCACCGGTATCACCCATGAAGATTTTCGCTGGGTAGAAGTTATGAAACAGAAAACCGAACGTACTCATCAATAAGAGAATCGCGACGATCGTCACGTAGACGTTTCCTTGAATGACGGCAAGACTGATCAATGTCAACAAGACGATGCTCGAGACACCCGCTGCTAACCCGTCTAATCCATCAATCAAATTGACGGCATTCGTGATTCCGATGACCCAAAGGAACGTCAGCGGAACACTCCACCATCCAAGATATAACTGCTGATCGAACGGTAGATTGATGAACTCGATCCGAATCCCACCGTTTAGGACGATGACGGCAGCAACGATTTGCCCCATCAGCTTCAAACGGGCATTGAGTTGGAATCGATCATCCAGTGCACCGGTCAAAATAATAACGAACCCACCGACTAAAATATGCGTCGCGTACGGACTCGAAGGTTGTAAGATAAAATAACCGATCATAAAAGCGATATAGATCGCTAATCCGCCAAGTCGCGGCATGATTCGGACGTGTACTTTTCGCGCGTCCGGACTGTCAACGGCACCGACTGCAATCGCAAAGCGTTTCACGACGGGTGTGATCAGTAAGGCGGCGATAAAACAGACGATGGACGCAGTCCATAACATAGTAACATCACGCTCCTGCGCGAATTATATCATAAAAAAAAGAGCCGACGAGCGGCTCTTACATGAAGATCGGTACTTCAGCAGCTGGATCATATGTATAGATACCGCGCCCGACTTTTTTAATGGCAGGGTTTGCCTGTTCGACTTTCGCCATCAATTGGTAGATGTTACTAATTTGGTGACGGTAACGCAATTCAAGCTCCATTTGGATGTCACGTGCTGTCATCGATTCCCGCTCGCGCATCAAATCGCTGATTTGGTGCACGTAGACTTCTAGTGGATACCGCTGGTTGACACGACGTTGTTTTAACGGACGTTCATGCGTGACGGCGACTTCTTGCGAATGTTCCCCCGTTCCACGGCTTAATTCCGAGATTAAATACTCGGCACGTCGCTGTAAGCGACGATATTCCTCTTCGATTTCCATTAGTTCGCGGTAGATGTGTTCACTGTTACCCATTCCTTGCCCCTCTTTCCTTTTTTATACATTAATGTTTCAATCGTGTTTCAGTTGTATGTGTTTTGAAATATTTTAAACTATAATTTGCCTTGATAATATATAATTTCTTTAATTATTTAATTATACTGTAATATTTTCATATCCTTACCGATAAATTGGCTACACCTCATATTAACAGAAAGGAGTGAAAACGGAACATATAATTTCTACATTTAACTATTTTAATAATACTTAAGTTCTACTAATCCAATATATATCTTTCTTATTTTACCGAAAAGGAGACTGGAAATTTAATGGGCAAATTACCTAAAACACTTCGTACCGCTCTAGTACTTTCGTTGGTATCCGGTTGCTTCGCTTCTACTTCTACTGTATCGGCTGCTTCTGGTACAACCTTTACGAAAACTTCGTATCAGACGACAGATGCCTTGAATCTACGCAGTTCGAACTCGACGTCTTCTAAAAAATTGCTGACGATCCCAAAGACGACGAAAGTCACATCGAGCTATCGAAAAGGCTCTTGGTATAAGTTGTCATATAAAGGAAAGACGGGATATGTGACCGGATCTTATCTGAAAAAAATCGAGACTGGCACTTCTTTTTCGAAGACGTCTTATAAGACGACGGATGCGCTATCCTTACGTAGTGCCGCAACGACATCTTCTACTCGATTACTGACGATTCCTAAGGGAGCCGGTGTACAATCAAGTTTCAAAAGCGGGAATTGGTACAAAGTGACCTATGCAAATAAGACCGGTTATGTTTCTGGTTCGTATTTAAAGAAAGTGACTACACCAGCCAAAACGACGGTCTATACGACGACGGATCGCTTGAATTTCCGTTCGTCTCCTTCGACATCCGGAAAAGTCCTGACGACGATTCCAAGTGGAACTGCCGTCAATTCTCTCGCCGTTAAATCGAATTGGCACACGGTCCAGTACCAAGGGAAAACGGGGTATGTCATGGGAACGTACCTGAAGAAAGGGACTTCCGTTCCTGCCTCGACGACTGGAAACGTCGATTATAGTGGTTCAAAGATGTATGTGTTGATCCCGTCAGGCAATAGTGTCGCGCTTCGTGCGAGTGCGTCGACGCTCAGTGGTCAAATCGCTCGTCTTGGACGCGGTACTCCTGTCGTCGTCACGAATTCGCGTCATCAAACAAAAGGCTTCGTCGCCGTCCGGACAGCAAGTGGTCAAAGCGGTTATGTCGATGCGACGTATCTGACGTTGTTCCAACCGGCACCATCGAATCGTCCACTTCTCGTCCTTGATCCGGGTCACGGCGGACACGACGCAGGTGCAGTTCGTTACGGTGTGACAGAGCGTGACATCGTCCTTGCTGTCACGAAACAAGTCGCCGAGCGCCTTGCCGGAAAAGTCGATGTGACGATGTCACGCTATACGAACGACTACTATCCGTCTCTTGGAGAGCGGAGTGCCCTTGCGAACAGTCATGCAACGACTGCTTTCGTCAGTGTCCACATCAATGCTTCAACGAGTACGCAAGCATACGGAGCAGAGACCTTCTACTATAAAGGCGCCTCTTCGATCAACCTTGCTCGTAACGTCCAACAACGCCTTGTCTCCTACGCGGGCATGCGCGACCGAAGCGTCCACTATGCAAACTACGCTGTCATTCGTGGTACGAAAGCACCGTCGATTCTAGCGGAACTCGGTTTCCTCTCGAACAGCGCGGATCGGGCGAAACTGACAAACGCATCGTATCAGTCACGTTACGCGCAAGCAATCGCAGACGGCATTCTCGCCTCACTTTAAATCAACGCCATATCAAAAAGGATCGCTCAGGGAAGCGATCCTTTTTGCATACACATAACTTTCAAGGAATGTCCTTCACCATCAGGGAATGGTTCAGACAAGGGAGCGACTAGCGAGGATTTGCTCAAGGGATAGCAAATCTGTCGAATCGACACGATAGTCTGCCTCATGGAGCGCCGACTCCGGTCCAACTCCGACGGCATACATGCCGGCAGCGTGGATGGCAGTGATGCCAGCTGTCGCATCTTCTACACCGATGCAACGGCTCGGTTCGACGTCGAGTGCTTCTGCAGCACGGAGAAACACTTCAGGGTGTGGTTTCGATTGTGCAACGGTCGCAGCGTCTACGATGTCATCGAAATAGTGTCGGACCTTTAGTGCCTCGACGACCATCAGCGCATTTTTAGAGGCGGACGCCATTCCGATCTTCAGCCCAGCGTTTCGGATTTCATCGAGGAATGCAGTGATTCCAGGAAGAAGATCCTGTTCAGAAATATGTTGGATCAATGTGACGTAGTGTTCGTTTTTCTTCGCAGCAAGTGCTAGCTTCTCTTCCTCCGAAAAAGCGTTCTGTTTTCCACCAAGCGCAAGGATACGCTCGAGTGAATCCATCCGGCTGACACCTTTTAATGTCTCATTGAATTCCCGGTCGAACGGGATATCCAAATCCTCTCCAAGTTGTTTCCACGCTAAGTAATGATACTCTGCTGTATCGGTAATTACGCCGTCTAAATCAAAAATGACCGCTTCGATCGTTGGTGCCATCCGACATCCATCCTTTCTTCCATCGTCCATGAAAGGCAAGAAATCGAATGACTTTGCGCAAACGATTGCACTTGCCTTATGAATAATTTTACTGGTTCTTCCGAATCTTTGCAAGCGTTATCAAATATTTCTGATTTTCTATTTTTAAGCACGAAACACGTTAATTTTGATAACGCTTTCAATTTTAAGGGAATGTTTTACTTATTTCGTTCTTTACTATTCGTTTTACATTTTTTAACTGCTATAATGGATCTCATAGCATATGAGGGAGTGACGAAGATGTTTCAACGTGTTAAACAGTTGTTGAATGATCAAAGTCGAAGAATTCATCGTTATGAAAAAATCGTAACGACGATCAATAGCCTAGAACGAGAAATGGAACAAACATCCGATCAAGCGTTACGTGAATTGACCGCCTCATTACGTGAGCGGCTACAAACTGGGGAACGAATCGATGCGATCACACCAATGGCATTCGCCCTTGTCCGAGAAGCGAGTAAACGAACGCTCGGCTTACGGCATTACGATGTGCAGCTCATGGGCGGTCTGGCGTTACTTGAAGGACAAATCGCCGAGATGGCGACCGGTGAAGGAAAGACGCTCGTTGCTTCACTCGCGAGCTTCACTCAGGCGCTTCACGGAAAAGGTGTCCACGTCATTACCGTCAATGAGTATCTGGCACAACGCGATGCGGAGCAAATCGGTCAGATTCACCGATTTTTAGGGTTGCAGGTCGGAATCAATTCCGCTGAAGCTACGTTTGAGGAAAAACGGATCGCCTACGCAGCAGACATTACATACGGTGTCGGGACTGAATTCGGGTTCGATTACCTGCGCGATCATCTGATCATGGAGCCGACGGAACGTCTACAACGTCCGCTTCATTTCGCCTTGATCGACGAAGTCGATAGCATTTTAATCGATGAAGCGAAAACACCACTCATCATGGCGGAACGAGACAGTGTCCACGAAGGGTTACAGCAACTCGTCCGTCATGTCGTGCAGACATTCGAAGACGAGCGGGATTATACGTTCGACGAAGAGATTAAAGCGGTCGCCTTGACTGATCAGGGGATTGAGACGATCGAGGAGGCGTTTGCGATTGATCATCTGTTTGCTGCTGAGCACTCCGTCCTCTTCCATTACGTCATTCAAGCCTTACGTGCCCATGTCGTCCTCAAGCGAGATGTCGACTATATCGTCAAGGATCAAAAAATCGCGCTCGTCGACCTCTTCACGGGTCGTCTGATGGAAGGACGCAGTCTATCCGACGGGTTACATCAGGCACTTGAAGCAAAAGAAGGTGTTCCCGTCACGGAAGAGAACCGGACGACGGCACAAATCACGATTCAGCATTATTTCCGTCTTTATCACCAGGTGGCAGGAATGACGGGTACAGCGGCGACGTCACGGGAGGAGTTCCAAAAGACGTACGGGATGGATGTCGTGACGATTCCATCAAATCGTCCGAAAATCCGGATCGATGCGGAGGACGTCATCTTTGCGACGCGTGACGAAAAATTAGAGGCAATCGCGCTGGCGACAAAATCGGCACACGTCACGGGACGACCAGTTCTGATCGGTACTTCGTCGATTGAACAGTCCTTACGCGTCGCGAAGACACTTGATACACATGAACTCACCTACGAGATCCTGAACGCAAAAACCGTCGATCAGGAAGTCCGGATCATCGCTTCAGCCGGACAAGCCGGTCGAATCACGATCGCCACGAACATGGCAGGTCGCGGAACGGATATTTTACTTGATGAAACAGCACAACAACAAGGCGGCTTGTTCGTCATCGGAACCGAACGCCATGAATCTATTCGGATCGACAACCAACTCCGTGGTCGGGCAGGTCGCCAAGGCGATCCCGGATTGACGCAATTTTATCTCTCGCTCGAAGATGAACTGCCTCGTCGTTTCGCGCGCGACCGTCTCGCACGCGTGCAACAAAAAGTACGAGATGCTTCCGGTCTACTGGCTTCACGTGACGTTCGGGATCTATTGCAGTTCGCTCAGTCGACGTGTGAATCCGTCAATCGGAGTGTTCGGGATGAACTCGTCCAGCTCGAAGAAGTCATCAGCGAACAACGGCAAGCAATCTATCATCTCCGCAACAGAATCGTTGATGCGACGTCACTCGAAGACATCGTCCAACCGTTTGCCGGACGTGTCTTGCCGTCGATCATCGACCAAACACTTTCTGACGATCTCGTCCCGGAAGAATGGCCGCTGGCTCTCGTCACGACAGAACTCGAGCAACTGTTGCATCAACCGGTCACGTTGGAACGACTGGAAACGATCGACGAGATGAAACGCCAACTTGAGCCGCTGATTGCTGACACCGAAGCCTTACTCGTTGCCCATGTTGCGGCTGAAAAAGAGACCGTCAAACGCTTCATCCTCCTTGCACTGGATGAGCAATGGACGCGCCACTTAACAGCCATGAACAGCTTAAAAGAAGGAATCCACCTCCGGAGTTACGGACAAGAGCAACCAGTGCGCATCTTTGAGCGGGAAGGCATGGATTACTTCGAATATGCCATTGCGAGTTTCGAAAAGCAGGTCCTTTCTGGTATCTGCCGCGCCGAACAGACACACGATAGCGAAGGAGAACTGCATCATGCACACGTCGAATGAAGTGTTCCGTCCCCCGCTCTATTTCACGGAGGACATGCCGATCGTCAAGGAAGACGAATACGTCTTTCGTCACGTCGCAAAACAACTACCTGAGTTACAAGTCAATCAGATGGCAATCCATCTGTTTCAAGTCTTATCGCGTCGCCCGCTTCACGTCATCGCCTTGTTCCAAAACACGTTAGACCGATCGTTTCATCTGAATGATCTTGTCGTCCTTGCCTTATCCGGCGACGAACTCGTTGCTCGTAAAGTACTCAGTATCGAAGAAGTCCCGGTCATCCTTCCTATGGCGACGCTACCGCTTTGGTTGACGTTCGAAGAAGACGACTGTTTCGTTGATCTCGAACAGTTGACGGAGCCGTTGCAACTCGTCTTCTCAAGCGAGACGCTGACGGAGCTCTTCTTCGAAGATGACTTCACGGAATCGGAACGACGCATCATCCGTCAAGTCGCTTATTCGCACCCGACACCTCCAGCAGATGGCTGGTCGTTATTACCGGTCTCGATTATGCGCGAGCCGGATACTGTGACGGCGACTGTCCTCGTCCGTAATGCGAGCGATCAGACACTGACGCTCGAGGCGCTCACGTTTGAATTAATGGATGACGAGACGCCACTCGCAGACGGCACCCATCCTGGACTGTCGTTACCCGCTCATAGCCAACATGCGATTCGTCTCCGTTTCGCCTGCACCGCAACAGATGTTCCGGCATTCGGTCTCCGTTATCTTCCTCCCTCTTCCTAAAAAAACGTCTCGGCACACAAGATGCCGAGACGTTTTGCTTATCCTTTTAAGAGTCCGATGACGCGGACGTTGATTGCTTTTGGTTGGAACGCGAGCATGTTTTCCATGTCTTGTGCGATCCGTTCTTGGACTTTTCCAGCTGTCTTGATGATCGACATGCCGTATTTAATATGCACGGACAGACTAACCGTGATATCGCCGCCGACATCTTCGACTTTCACGAGTTTGACCATCTGTTTTTCCTGCAGTTTCGAATCATCTGCTGTAAAGGCGATGCCTTCCGTTTCTTGAACGGCTACCCCTGCGATGACCTCGATGACTTGTTGCGAGACGTTCACGACACCGTCCGCATTATTTAAATTATATGACATACCTTCCACGCCCTTCGTCTAGTAATCCATCTATCTTAAAGTGTAATGCATTCCGCCTTATTTTGAAAGGTCTACCCGTTTCTCGACGATCGGACGAATGTCGATCTCAATCAAAGGACGGAGGACACGGACGACGAGCGGGTGTATGATGATACCAACGATCAACAAGGCGACGCCAATCATGATCAGTAAGGCGAGCCACGGTTGCGGTACGAATGCATCCGTCACGTATTGACGCCACGCCATGACGAAGAAGACATGGAGTAGATAAACGTAGAGACTGAGTTCCCCAGCGCGTGTGATGAGCGGGAGGCGACGCATCGGAACCAACATCATGAAACCGAGCGAGGCCGCGATCGACAAGAGATAGATGACGCTATGCTTGAGTACACCAATCCATGTATCGCTGTCATACTGTTCAGCGTACGGGAAACGATGCTTGAAGGCATTCGCGAAATCGACGATCTCTTGCGGTGTGTCACGCCACGCCTCGAACAATAAGAAGCCCATGACGGCAGCAAACGTCACACCACCGATCAAGCGGACGTTCATCCGGCGCTTGAAGTTCTTCGGCATCTCGAAGATGCGGATGAATTCGTGTTCCGATAGATAGTTCCCGAGTAAGAAATAGGGATAGAACATGATCAGCTTCCGAAGTGCCAAGAATCCCGTATTTTCGAGTTCGAATCCATACAGCAAGGCGAAGGCAAGACCAAACCAGACGTATCCACGCAAGTGAACGACATACGGTGTCACGATGTACCAGACGACCATGACGAACAGATACCAAAGTGCCCAGTAGGGACGTAGTAGATGCGTACCGATGTTTTCACCAGAAAAGAGTGGCAATCCTTCCCCAATCGTCGCCCACGATCCAATTAAGATTTGCCAGACGCAGTAGACGGCAAATAGTTGGATGACACGTAAATACTTGTTTTCGCGGAAGAAATAACCGCTTAAAATAATGAATAATGGCATATGAAACGAGTAAATCAACAGATAAACCGTCTCGAGTAGCTTTCCGTCATAATCAAACCGTAAATCCGTCAGCATGTGACCGATGACGACAAAAATGACAAGAAAACCTTTGATATTATCAAACCACGGATTCCGATTCATGTTACACTACCCCTTATACTCCCTCGAAAGGAACGAATGTTTATGAAAAAGACACTCTTGATTCTATCTGTCGTCTTGAACGTCGTTCTCCTTGCATTGTTACTGGGACGTAAACCGCTCGAACTATTCGAAAGCGTCTTACCTGCAACGAGTACGACTCCAGTCACGACCTTCCAATACGATAAGAATCCAAACTATGTCCGTCTGAATAGTCTATTCCATACTTATCAATACCCAAAATCTGCGAATGCTGTCATGTTAGGCGACTCGATGACGAATTTTGCCGATTGGCGTATCTTGATGAAGGATCCGACGATCGTGAATTTCGGGATTCCTGGTGATACGACAGAAGGCTTTTTGACTCGCCTCGACTTGATCATTGAGATGAAACCAAAACGCGTTTTCTTGATGGGCGGTATCAATGATATTCGTCACTATACACCGATTCCGCAAATCACTGAGAACATGACGACGATCGTGACGACACTTCGAAAAAATAACATCGACGTCGTCATTCAGTCAACCGTTCCTGTCGCACCGAAATATTCGGACTCCGTCCGAATCAACCGGGACGTCGAAGCATTGAATCGGAATTTACAAAACCTCGCTCAATCCGTGGAAGTACCATTCGTTGATCTGCGACCTGTCTTGACGAATAAACAGGGGTACCTACAAAATCGGATGACGTACGACGGACTCCACCTCGTCGGTGGCGGTTACCTGCGCTGGAGTGATGCGCTGAAACCCTATGCACTCAAAACCGATTTGACAGCAAATAACTAAATCAAAAAACGGCTCATCCCGATTTCCGAGATGAGCCGTTTTTTGATTATTAATCTTCTTGGTTTTTGACACCCATGTAGGCTGCGACGCTCGATGCTGAGAAAACAGCAACGGCAACGATTCCGACAGCAATCCAAATCACTTGATCCATCATTTCTTTATATCCCCCTTTATGTAAACGCTCGCTTCTTCATTTAGCGTACACGAATTTCGTCAAGAAAGAAACACATTTTCCATGTCTAATGACTAGACGATTCGGGAAAAAGTAACTATAGTAGAAGGACAACTACAAATTGTCAGAAAATTCGATTATTTAACAAGGAGGTGTTTCTGATGGCCACTTCATTGCTTACGCCGAAAGTGACGTTACGACATCGAAGTACTCTCAACTTTGGATATTGGCTTGTCATCGGATGCATAGGATGGGTGATGCTTGCCCTCGTCACGAATGTTGGTACCGTTCTTGGTCGTCTTCCTTTATATGAAAGCATTCCCCTCGCCATCCTTGTACTTGGTCTCACGGGTGTCGTACTAAAAATGGCGCGTGACGAGTGGTGGATTCGTTATCTCGAACGTCAGACGCAGTATTATATCGGACACGAGACCGTGACCGGTTGGTGTACGACGATTGATAGCATGTGGCTGATCCGTAAGACGATGCGCCGTGAACTTCGCTTGCTCTACCGGCATCTTGCGCAGACGAAAGCATCGGAAGAAGTGAAACAGATTCTTGCACTCCAGCTCGTCGAGCGTGGTGTTCTGATCGTCTACTCCCGACCAAAAAGTGATCATCCCGCTTGAAACGAAAAGAGGACTGCCCCATCATCTTCTATGAAAGAAGCAGATGGGACAGCCCTTTTTTAGTGGTTTAACCAATCCGTTGCCGCTTCAATCGTTGGCATGACGAGTTGGTGACCGTAATTCGACCACGTGACGTCGACTGATGCACCGGCTTGCTTCAAGAGTGCTGATAACTCTTCCGTTTCCTGAGCCGGACAAATCGGGTCATTGCTTCCGGCGCCGATGAAGACGCGCACGTCCGATAAGTCAGGTAGCGTCACACCACGACGTGGTACCATCGGATGCAACAGAATCGCTTGTTTGAACAAAGCTTCTTCGAACAACATATTCGCCGCGATGTTCGCACCGTTCGAGTACCCGACTGGAATCAGACGATCGAGATCAAAACCGCGCTCCGCTGCCTGGTCACGTAAAAACTGAATTAAACGTGCTGTCCGTAAAGCGAGGTCTTCTTCATCAAAGACACCTTCTGCGAGTCGTTTGAAGAAGCGTGGCATCCCGTTTTCCGAGACTTCCCCACGGACGGACAAGTAGCCTGCTTCCGAATCGAGCAACGAGACGAGTCCAACGAGATCTTGTTCCGTTCCGCCTGTGCCATGTAAGAATAAAAAGATCGGTGCGTCTGCTGTTTTTGGTGCTTGGTATAAATGAATCATACGAGTCTCCCCTTCGGTACAGTAATAGGTGTTACATGATTTGTGATCGCCGTACGATGTGCTTCGAATTGTTCCGGTAACTTCAAGTCTTCTCCGAGCATCTCGAACTCTTCATCGATCGCGAACCCTGGATTATCGGTCGCGATTTCATGGAGGATCCGACCGCGGTCATGGAAATAGATCGATGTGAAGTAGTTGCGATCCTTCACTTCAGTCGTCAACAAACCGAACGTGTTGATGGCGTTCATCCAGTCGAGTTGTTCCTTTTGATCCGTTGCCCGCCACGCAATATGGTGAACCGTTCCAGTCCCCGGACGACCGACTGGCATTTGACCATGAACGACGTCAACGACATTCCCGAACTCGCCTTCTGCGATGTACCGGTCAACGGTTTCCGTCCGTTTGCTGAGTGTCAGTCCGAATGTGTCTGTCAGTAATTTTGCTGTGTCTGATGGATCCCTTGACAGTAACGTCGCTCCCGCAAATCCTTTGATGGCGACATCACGTGTGATGCCGTCGATTTCATAGCGACTGCCTTGTCCCGCCTCGCGTTCGACGAGTTCAATCTGAAGACCGTGTGGATCTTCGAAGGCGATCTGTTGCTCTCCGAACCGAACCGTTTCTTCAAACAAGACGTTTTTTTCTGTCAGTCGCGCTTTCCAAAAATCTGCTGCACCGACCGGAATCGCGTAAGCTGTCGTTCCGACTTGTCCGGCACCGACCTGTCCTTTTGCCATGCCTTCAAACGGAAAGAACGTGATGATCGTTCCCGGTGCTCCAGATTCGTTACCGAAGTAGAAGTGGTACGTTCCTGGATCATCGAAGTTGACCGTTTTTTTGACGAATCGTAGCCCGAGAATCGTTCCGTAAAAATCGAGATTTTCTTGTGGATCGCCAACCATCGCTGAGATATGATGGATACCTTGCGTTTTCATATGATGCGTTCCTCCTTCAGTCGTATCTGTTAAAACAATAATAGTAACTAAAGAACAAAAAGTAAACTGATAAGCCTTCCCTCGTTCTTTTTTGGAACCTTTATCCATTTCCGACCGTAGGACACTATGTAACAATGGTACACTTGTCGTGCAACAGACGTCTTTAAAGGAGGTTCTTATGTTAGAAATCAAACACATCACGAAGCGTTTCGGCGATTTCACGGCCGTTGATGCCTTGACGATCGAGGTGCCACCAGGGCAAATTTTTGGTTTGCTTGGTGCGAACGGTGCCGGAAAAACAACGACGTTCCGGATGCTGCTCGGTCTACTGCAACCGACTGAAGGATCGATCACCTGGAATGGAGAGCGCATCCCGACTTCAAAAATCGGATACCTTCCGGAAGAACGAGGGCTGTATCCAAAAGTTCGCGTCGATGAACAGCTCTTGTTCCTTGCTGAACTTCGCGATATGAAACGGAAGGATGCGAAACGAGCCTTGACGGAATGGCTAGAGTATTTCCAAATTCCGCAGTATGAAAAAATGCGCGTCGAACAACTCTCAAAAGGAAATCAACAAAAAATCCAGTTGATCTCCGCCGTCCTACATAAACCCGAACTGCTGATTTTAGATGAGCCGTTCAGCGGACTCGATCCGGTCAACGCCGAACAGTTGAAACGTGCTGTCAAAAAGTTGACCGTCGACGGAACGACGATCGTCTTCTCGAGTCACCGGATGGACCACGTCGAAGAACTCTGCGAACATGTCGCGATCCTCGATCATGGGAAACCCGTCGTCGCCGGTTATCTTCCTGACATCAAGGCAGGATACGGAAAAACACGTGTCCTTTTGACGACAGATGCTCCGCCACTCCTATGGGATAGCTTACCAGGTGTGCTCCAGGTCGAGTCAGATAACAATGGGCATATCGTCCAAGTCTCTTCGAAAGAAACGGCTGATCAACTTCTCCAACATATCGTCAGTCAAGGACACCATGTCGATCGTTTCGTTTGGGATCAGTTATCCCTGCAGGATATCTTCATCGAGGAGGTCGGCAAACGTTATGAACCGTAAATTCCTGACTTTATATCGCTTCAATCTACTTCAAAAATTGCGTGCGAAAAGCTTTTTGATCTCGACTGTCCTGATGGTCCTGTTCCTCGTCGGCTTCGGCAATATCGAACGGATTCTCGACTGGTTTTCGGGTGACGATCCGAAAGTTGCTCTTGTCAGTGAATTGTCGACCGATCTTCGTCCAGCCTTGAAGAAGGCTGGTGTCACTTCAGACATCACGACGAAGGACTATACGGTCGCACAAGCACGAAAGGCAATCGACCGCGGTACATTCGATGCCGTGGCAATCGTTCAGGATTCGTATGACGTGACACTCGTCAGCGCTAGTCCTGAGTCTGAATTACAGACACAGGTCGCAACAGTCGTCAAACAAGTCCGTGACCAAGCCGTCATCACGGATGCTGAAATCGATCCGAACGTTCTTGCTTCGCTCGCTGAACCCGTTCCCATCAAGCAAGAATTGACGTCGACTGGCGGAAAAAGCGAGGATGAATTATTCGCTGCCTCAGCGCTCGTCTACGTGTTGCTGTTCTTGATGTACTTCACGATTGCCATCTACGGTGGAATGATCGTCACAGAAATCGCGAACGAAAAATCATCCCGTGTCATGGAGCTGCTGATCTCAGCAGCGAGTCCGATCCAACACATGCTCGCGAAGATTCTTTCGATTGCTACGGTCAGTCTCGTACAATTGTCGATTCTCGTTGGTGTCGGCTACTACAGTGCTCAAAGCAGCAGTTTATTCGATCAGTTATCACTCGATTCCCTGAGTGCCCGAACGATCATTTATCTGTTCGTTTTCTTCCTGCTCGGATACTTCCTGTACGCGACGCTCCTCGCGGCACTCGGTTCACTCGTCAGTCGGGTCGAGGATGCGCAGCAAGTGACGTTACCGGTCATCTTGTTGATCGTCGCTGCTTTCATGATTTCGATGTTTAGTCTGAATGCACCGACGAACCAAGCCGTCGTCGTCCTGTCATTCGTTCCGTTCTTTACACCGATGGTCATGTTCCTGCGCGTCATGTTGACCGATGTACCGCTATGGCAAGTGTCGATTTCGCTCATTTTGATGCTGATCAGCATCTCGCTCGCCTTATTAGTCGGAACCAAATTCTACCGGGGTGGCGTTCTGTTCTATGGATCGAATCCACTCAAACAGTTGCGCCGGATCTTAAGCGGTCGCCGGTAACAGTTTACAAGACGAATCGTTTCCGCTATCGTTAGGTGAGAAAAAGCCTTTAGGAGGAACTACGTTATGCGGTCTCGTTTTTGGGCAGCGATCCTTTTCACAGCTGCTGCCATGGTCTCGTCACTTGTCATGTTCACGAAATTCCCGCAAGCGAGTGCGACATGGGAACTCGTCCTTGCCTATGGAGGCATGGCGTTCGTCTCTAGCCTCTTTTGCTGGTCCTTCGTTGCGGTGCGCCGCCACTCTTCCCGTTTATACGGAAGCTGGGTCGGTGTCTTCATCGCCGGACTGACTGTCTTACTCGTCTGTATCGCGCGATTCGTCTTGCGTGGTGATGTGATGATGATTTTCAAATGGCAAGCGATGCTTGGTAGCTTAACTCTCAATTTCGGCTATGTCGGTTGGGTACTCGTCATTGCAAATGCGATCATTGGTTTTATCATCGGTCGGATCCGTCAAAAGACGCGTCGTCCACGCCCGATGCCACAACGTTAATAAAAAGTCGCTGTCTTCTGAACGTCAATCAGAAGACAGCGACTTTTTTTATTTTCGGTGATAACGGGAACGACTTTTCCGGTCACTGTAATCCGCATAATAGGTCGAACTGGATAAAGAGACACCGTCCGTCATGCGGTCGAGGTATTCATCCAGTTGCATCATCGATGGTAACTTATCCTCGAACAACTCATATGTCTCTTCTGCTTGATCGCGTTGCAACTCCCCTGCTTCCATCACGGCTTCGACGAGCTCATGGAAGATCCGTTGCTCGGTCGCACTCATTGTCTGCTCGATCCGTTTGACGTCCTCGTCATACATTAAATCAAACAGGCGCATCCGTTCTTCGAGCTGTTCTTCGACCCACGTCCCGTCTTGTCCGAGCGTCTGTTCATAAGCAAGCTTCATCTCTTCAAGCGGTGTATTCTGTTGCATGATGAACTTCAATGACTCTCCCGTCCAGATATGCCGTGCCAAATAACTGGCGTCGATGTTCAAGACGTCCGCCAATGCTTCGATGTAGGGTTTGGTTGGATAGACTTCGCTGAGCTCCGTCCGGCGGATGAAGTACGGTGCGACGCCGAGTCGTTCAGCCAGCTGTTCGATCGTAATCCCGGCACGCTCCCGTAAAATACGAATCCGGTCACCGTAACCCCGATATGGTGAATGGTCTAGCATACGATTCCCTCCCTTATTCCTATGGTATCATCATACCCTTGAATCCGGTGTCGGATACATCGAACTTTCGGATGAATTCCGAAACAGATGCCGCGGGTAACGCAACCAAATCGGTAGGACACTCAAGAAGTACCCAACCGTGACGATACTGATCCAAAATACAGCTAAGTTAAGAAATGATCCCGGCTGTAGTCCGGCTTGTGTCACGACGACTTGGAACAATAAGAAGGCATGGAAGACAGAAATTAGATACGGAATAAGCAGAACAGCACCATACTTCATTAACAAGTAGCTGCGAATGTTCCCGGAACCGAACCCTAACGCAAACAACGTCTTCATCCGCTTTTGTTCCTGTTCCGCCGTCATCTGCATCCATACATGTAGAAAACTCGCATTGATGACGAACAACCAGATCGTCAAGAGAACGACGACGAACGTGACAAGTCGCACGATTCGGATTCCGTCGATTTCATCTTCTGTCTCATTGATCAACTGATAAGGAACCGGTTGCTTCTCATCTAGCTTCGCTGCCGACTGGATGTTGCGGACGATTTTCATCCACTGTTTCCAGTCCTTCGTTCCATAATCATGGTAGGCTGGCGTATCGAAGACGACGATTTGCCGGACGGGTTGCTTGAGTGTTTGAAAAACGGCATCACTGACGACGAAGATCGTCTCGATTTGATAATTGTAACCAAATACTAAATCGTGAGAAGCAGCGGGAAGTAACTCAAAGTCAGCGTTCTTCATCGCCTGCTTCTCTTTTTTCATCGTCGGTGTATTCTCTTCAAGTTGTACCGGACGTGCCGGTACAAAGAAACTTTGTCGCCCCGTCGCCGTTCGATCCTTAAGATGCAGTTGACGCATCATCTTGTTGTACGACGAAATCGGTAAGAGGACACGTGTGCCATCTGCTTTTACTTCAATATCCTGCTGGTAGCGATCCGGGAATGCCTCCGTCATCGTCTGCTTGATATCCTTCAATCGCTTCGTCGGTTGAGCGGATTCTTCGTAATAGACGAGACCGAATTGATTTTGGGATGATAAGTCGAGTCCGATCAATTGAAACAAGAAGACCAGTCCGACTGCTGTTAGCGCACACGATGTCAGAATCGTTCCAAGGGCAATGAGCGTACTATTCGTTCTGAGTTGATTGGCGATTTCCGAGACGATCAGCTTCCGCAGCGACAAACGACGTGGTCGATATAACTTGGTCAACCACGGTAAGACATATCGGCAAATGAAGAAGGAGCCGATGAAGATGACAAGTGGGAAAAATATATAAAATCCTTCCGTCCGAACAAAGGCTAAGGCATAACCATAGATCAACAGAAGTAACGCTCCGATTTGCGTCAGAATCCAGACTCGTTTTCGAAATAGCGAACGGGAACGCGTCGGTCGGTCGGGACGAAAGCGATAGATCGCAAGGACCGTTGCCGTCAGCAACACAAGGAAGGCGCCACCGATCAAAGCAAGAATCGCATAAAAGGATAATTCGAATTCGATTGCTGGTAAGAACATAACTTTGACGACGGACAGCAACAGCATCTTCGTCAAGACATTACCTAGAATCATCCCCGCAGTGATGGCTAAACCACCGACGATCAACACTTCAATCAAAAAATACTTTAAAAAATGCGACAGACCACTACCGAGCGTCCGCATTGTCCGTAAATCGTTCTTGCGGTGCTCAAGCATCGTATAGGTCGTCGAATAGATGAACAGTACACTGAAAAATAGGATGATCAGCTCCGCGATGAAGACGAAGAAGATCGTCATCTCGATGACTTGGTTCAATTGACTAAGGATTTTGGCGACGTTTTGGAATGATCCATTCGTCAACAAGTTCCAATAACTCGTCACGATCGTCATCGCGATGATGATCGTCAAGGCATAGCCGTAATACAAGCGCTGATAACGCCGGATATTACGTAGGGCGTATTGCAGATAATTGATGCTCATCCCCTCCTAGCAGCGATAGTGATTCGATGACCCGTTGGAAAAAGATGCGGCGTGGTTCATCGCGGAATAACTCCGTCTGAATGCTACCGTCCTTTAGGAACAAGACATGGTTACAGTACGACGCGACTTGTGGATCGTGTGTCACGATGACCATCGTCATCCCCGTCGCGTTCAACTCGGCTAGGACGTCCATGACGTGTTTTGTCGCTTGGAAGTCGAGTGCTCCCGTCGGTTCGTCCGCAAGCATCAGACGTGGTGTATGAATCAAGGCACGACCGATCGCGGTCCGTTGTCGTTGTCCACCACTGACCTCATCGACCTGTTTATCTAGCAGATCATCAATTTGTAGACGACGTGCCAACTCCTCCATCTCTTCCCGCGCGAGCTTCGTCTTTTTCCCCGATAGCATCAACGGGACGAGCATGTTCTCGCCGAGCGTTAACGAATCGAGTAGATTGAATTCCTGAAAGATGATCCCGAGCGTCTCGCGCCGGAAACGTGTCATCTCTTTTCGTTTGAACGTCGCCGTATCGACGCCGTCAATCAAAATCGATCCCCAACTCGGTTCGTCGAGTGTTGCAAGCAAGTTGATCAGCGTCGATTTCCCACTACCGGATGGTCCCATGACTGCGACCATCTCACCTTCTTCGACTCGGAAATTGATATCCGTCAACGGTTGTTCCGTCACCTTTCCGGGATAGACTTTCCCTAATTGTTTAACCTCAATCATGTGCGCGACCTCCTACTAATCGAATCCGGCATGTCGTACCGACCCCTTCTTCACTCTCGAGTTCAATCTCGTGCCCGAGCTTCAAGCAGACCTGCTGGACGAAATACAACCCCATCCCGGTCGATTCTCCGTAACGTCGTCCGTTTTCGCCAGTGAAGAACGCATTAAAGACACGTGGGACGTCTCGTTTTGGAATCCCTACACCGTCGTCTTGAACCGAAAGGACGACTTGCCCGTTTGTCACTTCTGCCGTCAGAACGACTTCTCGACCATGTCCCGTCGTGTACTTGATGGCGTTCGTCACGAGCTGTAGGACGAGGAAACGAAACCACTTCGCATCCGTGTATACGTACACGTCGTCAGCGATATCGAGTTTCGGAAAGACCTGATTTTTAACGAATAATCGTTTCTCTTGATTGATGATACTCGTGACGAGCGGCTTCAGTGCCAATCGTTCCGCCTTCAAATCTGTCTCGATCGCTTCTAAACGTGACGAATAGAGCATCTGGTCGAGTCCACTGCGCAATCGATCGACCTCTTGACGTAAATCCGCTTGATAGTGTTCTCCTGGGTGTTCAAGGATCAACTCGATGACGGATAACGGTGTCTTCATCTGGTGAATCCATTGATCGACATACCGATGCCGTTCCTTTTCTTTTCGTCGCTCAGCAAACAGACTGTTTCGAAACAATGTCTGTTGCCGCTCTAAAAATTGTTCGACGGCAACGGAAATCGGTTCTTCACTATCACTGCGAATCGGTTCTGCGACCGATTGAACCGGCTGTTGCATCCGTCGTAGCAATGGAAGCATGCTGAAGAAACGATAACTGAGATAAATCAAGAGACCGATACTGTTCAAAAGTACGATATAAAAGAAGGCTGCTGGGCGATACAAATCATAGAGCCATAAGACGGCATATAAAATCAGCATTTGTCCGGTAAAGAAGAGGATTCCTGGTATCGCGTGCCGTAAAAAGAGCTTCATGGTTCAAGAACCAGTTTATAACCGACGCCTCGTACCGTCTCAAGTCCAGCGACACCAATCTCGGCAAGTCGTTTGCGAACACGCGTAATATTGACGTTCAACGTATTCTCATCGACGAACGCTTCGTCATCCCAAATCCGTTCGAGCAGATCGCCCCGACTGACGATCCGGGGACTTGCCGTCAGCAGCATCTCAAGGATCAACCCCTCTTTTTTTGACAGCTCGATTGACTGTTCCCCGTACTCTACGATATAACGATCTAAGTACAACGTGACACCTTCTTTCGTCACCGTTCGCTCATCCGTCTCGTTCGACAGCGTGCCATAGGCCCGGCGAATCTGACTTTTAATCTTCGCGATGACGACCGCTCCTTGGAACGGTTTAACGATGTAATCATCCGCTCCGTATTCGAGCGCCATGACTTGATCCATCTCCCCGACCCGTGCCGAGATGAACAAGATCGGTGCCCGTGTCTTCATCCGTAACTGCCGGCACCAATAGAAACCGTCAAACTTCGGTAAATTGACATCTAATAGAATGACGTCCGGATTCGTCTCTTCATAGACCGCGACGACATCCCCTCGCCCATCTTCAACGACGACTTTAAAATCATAGCGTTCGAGTAGTTCTTTCAATAGTGTAGCAATCTTCATATCATCTTCGACTAATAAAATCGTATGCATCGTTTCTGTCAACTCCTTCTCCCTTTATCATAACGAACTCAAAAAGGACTGGAAACGATTATTCCGTTTCCAGTTCTGTGTCCCCCTATTTAGTTCATCACGTGACGATGCGGCGATAAGCACGGACCGTGACGATATAGTAGATCAGATAGACGATCGTATAACAAACAATCGCAAGTAATGTCGGACGAACGATGTTGTAGTTCAACAGTTTCTGCAAGACCTGCATCGCCACTAAACTATGAACGAGTCCGAGCACGTACGGTAAAGAGAAGACGAATCCAACAAGGCGACGGATGATGCCTGTCTGTTCCTTCTCATCGACACCAATCTTCTGGATGATGGCAAACCGTTGTTTCGATTCTTCTGCTTCCGCGAGCATCTTGAAGTAGATGATCGAACCTGTCGCAAGCAAGAAAACGAGTCCGAGGAAGCCGGCAGCAAACGCGAGTAAGCCGGTCGTTGCCGTCGTCATCGCGTAGACAGGATAATAAGCCGCCATCTCCGTGTCCGCTTGTTTTCCATATAGTTGTGTCAACTGTTTCATCAATCCATCGTCATGACGTTCATCTGAGAACTGATAATTCGTCAGCGTGAAGCCTTTTTCCGGGATCTTCGCGAACGCATCATCGTTTACGACGAAGGCAAGTCGCTGTTTCTCATAAAGTTGAGCGATTGGTAGATTCGTCGCAGCGGTGATACGAAAGGAATCATGAACGTCCTTGATTTTAACACCGACCGGCGATTTGACTTTCATCTTTAACAAATCGTTTCCTTTGAACGTCTCAAGGACGATCGCTTCGCCTTGTTTCGGTTCTTTGATGACCGTTTTCCCGTTCGCTTTCGCGAGCTTGACGTAGTCCGAATAGTTGACGTAGCTGAATTGTCCCGGTTGGTCTTCATATGCATACGTCGCGTAGTAACGTGTAAACGTCAAAGGGTTCGGCAGATCGGTCATCTCATGGTCGACGTTCTTGACGTTGACCATCGTCCGGCTGTCGATTTTCTGGTCGGACTTCGCAATTAGCTGTTCCGCTTCTGCTTGTTTACTCGCAATCGACAGACTGTACGGGACTTGCTCCTCGACCGTCTGATCGATGAAATAATAGATCGATGTCGCTGTACCGACCGTCGTCAATGTCACGGCAGTGATGACCGTAATCGTCGACAGCATGACGGCATTCGATTTGATTCGTGACAACAATTGCCCGTGCAGAATTAAATTCGTTCCTTTGAAATGCCGCGCTTGATTACTTAAGACGCGCAATAAGAAGATCGTGAAATAACTCATCGTTCCGAACGTCCCGAGAATGACGCAGAGCATCAAAAGCGGTGCGACGATCGTAAAGTGATCCATCAATGGTTGTCCCGTTAAATAGTAACCGACACCGATCAAGACGACCGAAAGAACGGCTAGAATCGGATGAACTTTCGGAAGGGATTCCGCTTGTTGTTCTGCCTTGAACAATTCGATCAATGTAAAACGATAAATCGTTCGTGCCGAACGTAAAGCGATGATTAAGAAAATCAACAGGAAGACACCGATCGTCTGTATGACGGAAGCTCCGCTGATCGTAAAGGTCGCATCGACTTGCATCGCCATGACGGAAGCCAGCAACTGCACGAAGTATTTCGAAGCGACGGTACCGATCGCAATCCCGAGGATCAGACCAATCACCCCATACCCCATCGTCTCAAGGAAGATCAGGCGAGCAATCTGCCCCCGTTCTAAACCAAGCAATGCATAAAGTCCGATTTCCTTCTTACGGCGGCGTAAAAAGAAGTCACTTGAATACCAGATGAAGATGGCAGAGAAAAGCGCTAGAATGACACTTGCTCCGGTAAAGACTGTTCCCAGTTTTCCGTACAATTCGTTCGCCTGAAGCATCGCTTCATTCGATCGAATCGCGAGGAACGTGTAGTAAATCAGAATCGCAAATGTGACGGCACCGAGGTACATCACGTTTTGACGAATGTTCTTCAAATTTTGAAACGCCAGTTTAGACAAGCTCACGGACGGCACCTCCGAGTTCACGCTGGACTTCCATGATCTGTTCGAAGAACTCCTTCTGCGAACCGAAGCGATGGACTTCCTTGAACAGCTCTCCGTCCTTGACGAACAGAATTCGTTCCGCGTAAGACGCCGTCATCGGATCGTGTGTCACCATCAAGATCGTCGCGCCTTCATCATTCAGTGATCGCATCGCTTCGAGCAATCCGGTCGCGGACTTCGAATCGAGCGCACCGGTCGGCTCGTCGGCTAAAATGAGCGACGGATCATGAATGATCGCACGCGCGGCAGCTGTCCGTTGTTTTTGTCCACCCGATAGTTCGACCGGACGTTTATCGAGTAAGTCGTGGATACCAAGTTGACGCGCCACACGATCGACACGTTCTAAGATCATCTTTTTATCAATGTTCGCGAGTGATAGCGGTAAGGCGATGTTTTCCCGGACCGTCATCGTATCGAGGAGATTAAAATCCTGGAAAATGAAGCCGAGTTGTTCCCGGCGAAAGCGGGCCAATTGTTTTTCCTTCATCGCCGTCACGTCTGCTCCGTTGATTAAAATCGAGCCGTCCGTCGGCTGATCGATCGTCGATAATAAATTGAGTAATGTCGATTTCCCGGCACCGGATGGACCCATGATACTGACGAACTCTCCTTCGTGAACACGGAGCGTCGTCGGACGCAGTGCTTCGTGGCGCGCGGTTTTCGTTTGATACGTTTTTGAAATCTGTTCTGCTTGTAAGATTGCTTTCATCTGTAATGCCTCCTGTATTTGATTCGTTACACTCAGTCTAGTCCTTCCATGCTTTTCTCAAAATGGACTTTGCTTTCACTTCTCTTACAAAACGGTAAGACACGGGAGGAGACATCAAAAAAGCCCCCATCCGCAAGGAATGGAGGCGTATCGTATCTTATTTATGAGTTGCTTTGAAGAGTTCTGTTTCTCCTGCGACAACAGAAGTTCCTTCAGCTGGTACAGCTGAAAGCGTGAATTGATCGTGGTTCGTCACGATGATCGGTGTGATCGTCGATGGCGCATTCGCACGGATGTACTCGAGATCGAACTCGACGAGGACGTCTCCTGCTTTGACTTTGTCACCTGACTGGACGTGAGCCGTGAAGCCTTCGCCTTTGAGGTTAACGGTATCAAGACCAACGTGGATCAAGAGTTCAAGACCATCTTCACCTTTTAGACCGATTGCGTGTTTTGTTGGGAAGATCGTTTCGACCGTTGCGTTGATCGGTGAGACGACTTTACCTTCAGTTGGTTCGATTGCGACACCGTCGCCCATCATTTTTTGAGAGAAAACTTGATCGGGTACGTTCTCGATGTTGACGATTTTACCTGTAAGTGCAGAAGCGATTTTCGCGTTTCCTGCGTCGTTACCACCAAACAATTTTTTTAAGAATCCCATGATACTATCCCTCTACTTTCTCGATCGTTTTTCTTCCGAATGGAAGTTTCGATTTTTTATAGGAGTAAGCTGTTAGACAGCTCGCTCACGTTCTCACAAAAAGCATACGTTTGTCCCTCTAGTTTTGCAAGTATTTTTGTGTGATAATAGTTAGAAATCATAAGGAGGCGCTTACATGTTACCATTTTCAGAAATTACATATGTCCGTCCTGACCTTGCCTTGCTTGAAACATCAATGAATCAAGCGATCGCTCGACTGACGGAAGCCACACAGGTAGATGAAGCAAACGCAGCCATCACTGAGATTAATACCCTCAGAAATCAATTTGAAACGGCAAGCCAGCTCGTCGAGATCCGCCACACGATCGATACACGAGATACGTTCTACGAAACGGAGCAAGGATTCTTTGATGAAGCGAGTGCAATCTATCAAGGATATGTCTCAAGCTATTATCAAGCGTTGACGACGCACCCACTCCGCAGTGAACTCGAACAGACGCAAGGCAAACAGTTATTCCTGATTGCTGAAGCGAGCCTGAAGACGTTCTCGGAAGAGATCATTCCGAAACTCCAAGAAGAGAACCGTCTCTCGAGTGAATATACGAAACTGATGTCTTCTGCTCAAATCGAGTTCGATGGCAAGACGCTCAACTTATCGCAGTTCGGTCCATATCTTCAATCCCCTGATCGTGATGTCCGTAAAGCAGCTTCTGAAGCACGCTATGGCTATTTAAACGAGCATGGTGAAGCCATCGATACGATTTATGACAAACTCGTCCGGATCCGGACAGACATCGCGAAGACACTCGGTTTCCCATCGTTCGTCGAGCTCGGATACGCACGGATGCTCCGCGTCGATTATAACCAATCGATGGTCGAACAATACCGCGAACAAATCCGTGAGACGATCGTTCCACTCGCGACACAACTCAAAGAGCGCCAGCAACGACGGATCGGCGTCGATCAGTTGTATTACTACGATGAAGGATTTGCCTTCAAGTCTGGGAATGCGACACCGAAAGGCGAAGAGTCGTTCATCATCGAAGGCGGCAAAAAAATGTACGCGGAGATGTCACCGGAGACGAACGAGTTCTTCAACTACATGCTCGACCGGGAAGCACTCGATTTAACGGCGAAGCCTGGGAAAGCCGGCGGTGGGTATTGTACCTACATCGCAGACGAAAAACTCCCGTTCATCTTCTCGAACTTCAATGGAACGGCAGGCGACATCGATGTCCTGACTCACGAAGTCGGGCACGCCTTCCAAGTCTATGAGAGCCGTCACCTGACTGCTCCAGAGAGTGCTTTCCCAACGTATGAAGCGTGTGAGATCCACTCGATGTCGATGGAATTCTTCGCTTATCCGTGGATGGAAGAGTTCTTCGGTGAAGAGACGGCGAAATACAAATTCAATCACCTCGCAGGAAGCGTCACATTCCTTCCGTACGGCGTTGCGATTGACGAGTTCCAACACATCATCTACAACCAACCGGAATTGACACCAGCTGAGCGTCGCGAAGCATGGCGGACGATCGAGAAGAAATACCTGCCGCATCGTGATTACGAAGCGAATGATTATCTCGATTCAGGTGCATGGTGGCATCAACAAGGACACGTCTTCGGTAGTCCGTTCTACTATATCGATTACACACTTGCTCAAGTCTGTGCCTTCCAGTTCTATGCATGGATGGAACAAGACCGGGAAGCGGCTTGGAAGTCGTATCTCGATCTCTGTCGTGCCGGCGGATCGGAAAGCTTCCTCACGCTCGTCGAACGTGCTGGATTGAAGTCTCCGTTCGCACCAGGTACGGTCGAGGCAGCCGTCGCACCGGTTAAAACCTACCTTGAACAAGCAGACGACATCGTGCTCGATCGCGTTTAATTCTTTGCGTGCAAGGTCGTACTGGCTAAAAGTCAGAACATCTCGAGCAACATCAATAAAAGAAGAGGCGTTTTCCAGAATATCATCTGGAAAACGCCTCTTCTTTTTTGCTACATGATTATAGAACGTATATGTTCATCCTTGACTCCTAGAGGAAAAGAAAGCATGACTTCCGCTTTCGTCAGGGTTAGGTAAGACCCGGCACACCGAATGGAGTGCGTGGTGCCGCGGCTTACCTCCCGCCTGTGGAAAGCAAGGATGACAAAAACGTTCGTAAAACGACGATAGGACTCATTTCATTCAGATAGAAGCTTTTCATGGTACTTCCCGTACCAGACCCGAAACTCGTCAGCTGGAATCGGTCTTGAATAATAGAATCCTTGCGCATACTCACAGTCAAGCACTCGTAAATGATCCGCTTGTTCAAGTTCCTCGATTCCTTCAGCGACGACGTCATACTTCAGCGTATGAGCAAGCTTGATGATCGTCTCGATGAGCGGTGCGTTTGAACACGCATCCGGACCACTGATGAACGAACGATCAATTTTTAGCCGCTGGATCGGTAATCGACTTAAGTACGACAAGGAAGAATACCCCGTACCAAAGTCGTCAATCGCAAGACGATATCCCATCTGGTGCAATGTCTGTAAGGCATCAAATACGCGTGTGTCTGAAAAGACACCAAACGATTCCGTGATTTCAAGTTCCATCCGTTGTTCAATCCCCGGATGAATCTCTCGGACATCGGTCAGGTAATCGACGATTCGACCGGAGACGAGCTCTTTGACGGATAAGTTCGCTGAGACACGTAGTATTCCGAGCTCCGTGTCCTTCCACTCTTCGACTTGTCGAACCGTTTCAGCAACGACCCACATCCCAATCTCTTCAATCAACATCGATCGTTCAGCGATCGGAATGAAGATTGCTGGACTGATCATCCCCCGTTCAGGATGGAACCAGCGCAGGAGAGCTTCACAGCCATCGACTTGACCTGTCGCGAGATTGATTTGTGGTTGATAGAACAGTTGAAGCTCGTTCTTTTCAATCGCTTCTCGTAATTCTCCTTCGAGGACGACCGATTCAAGATACTCGGCACTCATCCAGGACTCGAACCAGACTGGTCCACCCTCTGTCTGTTGTTTCGCATGCTGCATCGCGATATCGACTGAGGATAATAAGGAGGTGACCGCCACTGCATCATCCGGGTAACGGACCATGCTCATGCTGATACTGACATTGACGTATTCTCCGTTGATCTCATAGACATGTTCGATGACCTGCTTTAATTTCTGGTAATCGACGATATCCTGTTGTCCGACCAACACGGCGAATTCATCTCCACCAATCCGTGCTGCTTGTCCCGTTCCGATGAAATGATGCTTGAGGCGATTCGCAAGATCTTTTAGAATCTGATCTCCCGCACCATGTCCGTAGATATCATTGATTCGTCGGAATTGCCGGACGCTGATAGTGACGAGTTCTCCCGGTTGAGGTGCTTTTAGGGCATCTGCCATCTTTTGCTCGAAACCATTCCGGTTCAACAAGCCCGTCAACATATCGAAGAGTGCGAGTTGTGTGATTCGTTCTTCCCGCCGGAACTGATCCGTCTCATCATGGCAGGATAAGTAGAGTGCGACGCCTGTGTCATCCTCTTTGTTTGCGACGTGGATGATATTGACGAACATGTTCAAAATCTTTTCATTAAAGAGCATCTTACAACGAATCGTCTGACTCTGCCCTTCCAGCGATCGTCTCAACGCCCGGCGCATCCGGTTCAAATCAGCCGGATGAATCAGTTCTTCAATCGTCCATCCCGCCGGCGCATCCGTTAATTGTCGAAAGCGTTCATTCCCGTTCACGATCGTGTAATCCGATGACATCGCAAAGATTGGATCGGTATTTTGGGAAAAGAGTGATTCGATTTCCGCTTTCTTTTGTTTAATCTCTTTTGTCTTCGCATCACTATGGTCTAATAACCCAGCAATGATGGCCGTCATCGTCCGAAAGGCTTGGACGACGGGCTGGAAATCATTTCGCTCTGGTACGTTATAACCGGATTGTCGGCGGTCTTCCGCGAAGGTATTCGCTTCTCCCTTCAGTAAAGAAAGGTCTTGGCGAAACGCGCGTAATAACGATAAGGTCAATATCAATAATCCAAGAATCAAGACACTGGTCGCGCCAAACAGAAGCCAGGCATTACGAATGATTTGATTGCCTCGATCTTGCATTTCTTGCGCGACTTGATTAAGTTCTTGATCGTATAGACGATACATGCTGGATTCATATTGTTCGGCTTGATTTGCTAACGCAACGTACGTTGAATCTTTCGGAGCACGTAATAGGTCATCGAGCGTTTGTGTGTAGACATCCATCTGTTCCCGCATGATTGCGATATCCTGACGTCCTGCATCATTTTGAAGCGGAATCACGTCGTACAAGGATTTGATGAGCGACTCCTGTCGCAAAGGTAAATCGATCCGCATCTGTTGAATCCGTAACTGATCTATGGAACTAGGTTCTTCTTTTTGTCGGGCATTCTTCAAGATTTCAGCGGACTTACCCAGTTGTTCTTCCATCAAAATCAGATTGGAGAACACATTATAATAAGACCCTGTTTCTTTACTTAGCACGAGCTGATTGAAGATGATTTCACTTTTGAAGTTCGTCATCGTCGTGAAAAAGCGATGATTCGATTCGTATCCTTGTCGTTGTAGTTTTTTGATTTCTGTCAGGACTTCTTCGCGTGTCGACTCGGTCGCTTTCATATTCGGAAGCCGGTCCGTCAATTGTTCGAGCGATCGATTGGCCCGTTCTGAAGCTTGCGCCAAATCAGTGTCGTCATTCAAAGATGAAAAATAGTAACGCGTCACTTCTTGTTCGGCACGATTAAAAGGTGTCACTTCGGCAATCGTTTTACCCGATTCCTTGAAACGATATCCTTCATCCAACGTTTTCGTCAAATGCTGACACGCGACGATCAACGCCACCAAACCGATGATCGCAATCATCCATGAGAACGTTTTATAGTAGGAGCGTCTTCGAAAAGCTTCTACGATGAAGACTGGTGATAAACGTCGCAACACATCGTCCTCCCTAAATTGTCATTATGCTTCTATATCGTCGTCTCCTCCCGTTTCGTGAAGTCGTTTTGGGGCAATAAAAAGCACTTCTTCCCACATTTCTGTGAAAATAAGTGCTTTTTTTACTAGTTTTATTCATTTTTAATAACTGACATTCTCTCGTGCTACTTTTTTAGCAAAATAATCGATGATATCACGTCGTCGGATGATCCCGATAAAATGTCTTCCGTCATCAATGACGGGGACGAAATTTTGATCGGTAATGACTTCAATCATCTCTTCCATTTGCGCTGTAATTGAAACTGGTTTATAACGGACGCGTTGTTTGATATCGGTTAATCGCGTCTGCAAGACGTGGTCATAATCGGCATGCTCGAGATTTGCTTCGAGTGCCCACAAGATATCGCCTTCTGTCAGCGTTCCTGCGTATTTCCCTTTATTGTCAACGAGTGGGACCGACGTAAAACGATGATGTTTCATCTTTTCTAGTGCTTGTCTGACCGTTGACTCAGGATCTAAATATTTCACCTCATCTTTAGGTAATAAGAAAAAAGCAATATTCATTTCTGTTCCTCCCTAGCCACTCTGTGACACCCTTTTCATTTTATCATGAACCCCGCGTTGATTCATTTCTCAAATGATGAAAATCTCTACATAATTCCTTCATATTTAGCTATACTATTTCGATGTTCCAAGATGAAAGATGAACTGACCGGTAACATCAACGGGTTGATGCAAGCAACGGAAGAAGCCTTGCCGACTAGATTCTTACTTTGACAGATGAATCCATTTAAGAGATTACCTGTTGAGAAGAAATATTTTTGTGTAAAGAATCCATTCTCGCACTACTGGACGATGAAAGATTCAAAAGATCCCTCGGCTTTTCCGATTGCATGTGCAGACGAAGCCTTTTTCGGAAGGCTTCGTTTTTTCTTGGTTCGTTCTCGACTATCCGTGAAAGAGGACATACACTAGAAGCAATCCACTTTATTTCGAAAGGAGTCGTGTCATGAATCGCTTGTCGACATCTGACTTGACGCAAATCGCAGAGCACCTTTACGGGATGACCGGTTTTTTCGTCACGTACCGAGATCATCATGGTACTCCGCTTGCATTACGTCCAGAAGCTCCACCTCATCCCGGAACCTTGCCGATTGAGAACGAATGGCCAGTACTTAAGAAGACTCCTCTACTCTATACCCTGAAAGATGGAACAGCTTACCTCTTTTTAGACGTTCCGGAACAAGGAATGTACCGGATTGGACCTGTTTTATTGCAATCCGCTCTTTTTCGGGCGCACATTCAAGACGAAGCGTATCATCAGTTTTATAAGGTCTTGCCGCGCACGACGGAGAACCGATTGATTGATTGTGCCCATCTGATGTATCGCTTGTTGCACGGGGAAGCATTGCCGAAGCGAGAAATCGAACAGCTGTCTGAGATTCAGGAAGCTGAAATTCCGCTCGTCGCAGATGCTCCCTCGCATACTGGTGTGACCGCGTATCGTAAAGCATGGCAACGGGAACAACAAATCATCGATTGGATCGCAACGGGTCAAAGTGAGCGACTCGCAACGACCTACTCCTTACCTGCTTATGGTGAATTTGGAACGCTCGCGCGACATCAGCCGTTACGTGCAGAAAAGAATCTGTTGCTTGGAACTGTTCTGTTGAGCGCACGCGCTGCGATTCGCGGAGGACTCGAACCCGATGAAGCGTTCTCTTTAAGCGACCGGATGATCGAGACGATCGAAGCAGCGACGAGTATTGCCAAACTCCGCAATCGTCACGTCCGTATTACGGTGTCATTTGCAGAAGCCGTCAAGGAACTTCAGGCGCTACGGCATTCCCCACATGTACTGGCTGCGATTCGCTATATTCAGCAACATCTCTATGAACCATTGTCTGTCTCATCGATCAGTCAAGCCATCCATGTCTCGTCTAATTATTTGTCCGTTCTATTTAAAGATGAAACAGGGTTACCACTTGCCCGATACGTCATCCGGGAACGCATCCGGGAAGCGAAGCGCCTCTTACGTTCTTCCGACGACTCGCTGCTTGACATCTCAAACAAGTTGCATTTCTCGAGCCAAAGTCATTTTAGTCAAGCTTTTAAACAGACGACCGGTGAGACCCCAACGCATTATCGACAACGAAGTGAATTTTAAGAGAGTCGTGCCTTTTTTTCGTTTTGTGATATCCTATTCAACAGGAACTATTTTCGTGAATCCGTTTTTGACGGATTCTTTCATCAAAAAGGAGAATCAACATGAACTCAATTAGTGTCATCATTCCTGTCTATCAAACTGAATCACAAACGAAGGCAGCCATTCAATCCGTTCTCGACCAGAAGGTATCTATCCCGGTGGAAATCGTCGTCGTCTTTGATGGTCCGAGCACATACATCGATGAGCTCCGTTCCCTCTATCCGACATGTACGATCGTGGAACAGGCGCATCAAGGAACTTACGCTGCACGTCGACGCGGTCTTGAAGTCGCGACAGGTGATTACGTTACCTTCCTCGATAGCGATGATATCCTCGCACCACGTGCGCTCTATACGTATATCAAAGCCTATGAGAAATCACGCGGTGAAGTCATCATCGGTAAAGTCTCGCCCGTCTACAACAAGAAGAAATGGCTCATGCCGATCGATGATGATCGTTATTTCTTCTATACCCGTACAAAGTTCAGTTCACGTCATTTGACGACGATTCACGGTTGGATGATTAAAAAGGACTTGCTCAATGATCTACCTGTTCTTGAGACACGATGGTTCGCCGATACGATCATCGCCCATGCGATCATCTCGAAATTGACGAACCTGACATCGGTCAGTTACGTTGTCTATGGTCGAAACTCACGCAGTACGCCACTCGAAGGACAATCGCTCTACCAAGCACGCGATATCACGACTTTGTCCGATATCTCACGAATTTATGGCATGTTATCTGCCCATACGCAGGATCATGACGTTCAAAAGTTCTTGAATACATGGTACAAACGTTTCATCTCAAAACGTGGTCGCGCATTGCTTGAGCGAAGCTCTTCAAAAAGTCAGCAGGCAGACGTCTTCCGTCATGTCGCTTACGATTTAAGACGAACGAAGGCACAGAGTAAGTACCTGCAAGCATGGTCAACGGGTTCGTATATCATGTTCCGTTCATATATCACTGCTGTTAAGACAAAACAAACGTTACGGACGGCACGACGTAAAAAAATCAAGAACGGTCTCATGCTCTATCGTCTGTTCCAAAAGATGCCGGTCAAAGAGAACCTTGTCTTATTCGAGAGTTTCCTCGGACGAAGCTACTCCGATAATCCGAAGGCTCTTTATCTGAAATTAAAAGAACAACGTCCTGAACTTGAGCTCGTCTGGATTTTTGCGAATGAGCCTTCAGATGACGTCAAGGAAGCTTGCCCGAACTGGGTGCTCAAAAACAGCTTCGCATACTACCAAGCGATGGCACGTGCGAAGTACTGGATCTTCAATACGCGTCAGCCACTCAGCTTAACGAAACGCGAAGAGACAATCTACCTTCAAACGTGGCACGGTACACCATTAAAACGACTAGGTCTCGACATGGAAGAAGTCCATATGGCAGGAACGAATGCAACCCGCTACAAACGGAACTTCTACAACCAAGCACAGGAATGGAACTACTTGATTTCTCCGAATGCCTATTCGAGCGAAATTTTCAAGAGTGCGTTCGGTTTCCAAAACACGATGCTTGAGGCGGGATACCCACGAAACGACCTCTTGTATGCAGACGATCAAGCTGGTCTCATCAGTGAAATCAAAGCACGCCTGGACATCCCTGCTGAAAAGAAAGTCGTCTTATATGCACCGACATGGCGAGATGACGAGTTCATCGCTCGTGGAAAATATCGTTTTGATCTCCAGCTCGACTTGAATGAGATGCAGGCCCGACTCGGTGACGATTATGTCGTCTTGCTCCGGATGCATTACTTGATCGCGCAAAACATGGACATCAGTGGACACGAAGGATTCGCCTATGACGTCTCTTCGTACGGCGATATCGCAGAGTTGTACTTGATCAGTGACGTACTGATCACTGACTATTCGTCTGTCTTCTTCGATTACGCCCACTTACAGCGTCCAATGATCTTCTTTACGTATGACTTAGAGAAATACGCGTCGACGTTACGTGGATTCTACTTCGATTTCGAAGCAGTCGTTCCGGGACCACTCTTGAAAGAGACAGATCAAGTCATCGATTATATCGAACAGATCGATACGAAATCCATCGCTTACCAAGAAAAGTACGACCGCTTCCTCGAACGGTTCTGCAGTCTGGACGATGGTACGGCAAGTGAACGTGTTCTTGCTGAGTTGTTCCCGAATACAAGCTCAGCAGATGTTGAAGATGCTGAATAAGGAGACACAATGAAAAAGGAGAAAGATGCGCTTTTGCGCTCTTTCTCCTTTTTCGTATCATCGTCTACGATACGGTGCAATCCGTTCTTTAAACTCAGGATGGACGAAACTAGGACGTAACGATAAGACGACCTCACCGAGGAGATGTTCTACCACGTCGTCCCATCGTTCGACGATTTCAGAAGAGGTCTTCGCAGATACATCCCCCTCTTCGAGTAATGCTGTCTCATCCGTTGTTCTCATGAAGACCCACGTATCGTCAGATCGTTTGCGTCCCATTAAGGTGATACGTCCACCTTCCATCCGGTACAGAAGGATTCGCTCCCATTGACGCTTCCGACTCGGTACCATGACTTCACGATGTCGCGCGATGATTTGCTCTTTGATCATTTTCTGACTAGCATCGAGATTCGGACACAGATGATAAAAATCATCTGTTCGTGGGTGCTTGATACCAAAGTGCGGAATACCTGATGCTTCGAGACGCTTCATCCACTCCACTTTCGCTTGTCGTAAGTGTATCCAACGGATAAGATGTCTCTGCACTCCCCATCCTGTAATCACGAAAGGATGTCGACGCAATTCTTCGACTGACGCAAACAACGTCTGCTTTTCAAAGGAGGTTTCCTGACAGAGTTCTTCGAAACGATTGATCGATGTGACATCATTGCCGTGTTGCATAGGGAATAAATTGTATAGATGAAAGCGCCCCGATAAGGCTTGTCCTTCGTAGATTCCTTCTACGATACGAACAATCTGACACATCGTTTTATCTAATTGTCCAACCTCACCAGTCGCTTGTCCTATCATCTCAAGTTGTGGACGTAATGCCGGATCCACTGTCGCAGATCCTGGATTCAACATCAGACATGCCCCTAGTGACGTCTCACTTTCCCCCCACTGAATGTATGTATGATAGCGATACAATACGTCTTGTTCCAATCGGAATGTTGCGTACACTTGAACATCGTTAGCCGTCATCACGAATCCTCCTATATTTTTATATATAAATTGATTATTTTACCATATTGAGGTTCTCATTTACTTTCGTTTATACACCAAGTCAATCAAAAAATGCCTCCTTCCTAATGGAAAGAGGCATGAACGATTTAGTTCCGGACGAACAAGGCAATGCTCTCGACGTGTGTCGTATGTGGGAACATATCGACTGGTGTCACTTCAACGAGTGTATAACCGAGTTCTGTTAACAACTTCGCGTCACGCGCTTGTGTTGACGCATTACACGAGACGTAGACGATTCGCTTCGGTGCAACATCTGCTGCAGCACGCAAGAACTCTTCGTCACAGCCTTTACGTGGTGGGTCAACGACGATGACGTCCGGTTGGATACCGGCTTTAACGAGATCCGGCATGACTTTCTCAGCTGCACCGTACTCGAATGTCACGTTCTCGATACCGTTCGCTTGTGCGTTCCGGCGGGCATCATCGATTGCTTGCGGTACGATTTCGATGCCGTAGACGTGCTTCGCTTGTTTAGCGAGTGACAATGAAATCGAACCGATACCACAGTAGGCATCAACGACTGTCTCATCGCCTGTCAACTGAGCATACTCGAGCGCTTTTGCGTAGAGTTTCTCTGTTTGCAGCGGGTTGACTTGGAAGAACGAATGCGGTGAGATCTCATACGTCAATCCAGCGATCTGATCGCGGATGACAGACGGACCGTACAAGACGACGTTCTTTTTCCCGAGAATGACGTTCGTATCATCCGGGTTGATGTTGTGCTGGATCGAAGTGACGTTTGGTAACGCCTTTAAGATCCCTTCGACGATCTTATCGATCCCACGAAGTTGTTTGACCTTCGTGACGAGCACGACCATCAATTCGTTCGTATGGTAGCCATGACGCGCCATGATATGACGGATGACGCCTGCTTTTTTCTTCTCGTCGTATGCTGGGACTTTTAAGTCGGCGAGGACTTTACGCACCGCTTGGACAGCTTCGTCGTTTTCTTTGTTTTGAATCAAGCAGTAGTCCATGTCGATGATCCGGTGACTTCGTTTTTGATAGAAGCCAGCCATCAATTTGTTCGATTGGAATGCAACCGGTACTTGTGCTTTGTTACGGTAACCCCACGGATCTTCCATCCCGATCGTCTCGTGGACCGGAATTTCAAGACCTGCTAGGCGTGCGAAAGCATCACGAACACGGTTGTGCTTGAACTTGAGTTCTGCATCGTATGATAAATGTTGCAATTGGCAACCGCCACACTGGTTGTAAACCGGACAAGGTGGCTCGACACGATCGACACTCTTCGTCTTTTGACGGATGATGCGACCGAATCCGTAAGACTTCGTCGTTTTCGTGATTTTGATCTTGACCTGCTCCGTCGGCAATGCGCCTGGGATGAAGACCGTGTACCCATCGATACGCGCGACCCCCGACCCTTCATGTGTCAGGTCGACGATTTCGACGACGTGTTCATCGTTCTTTTGTACTGGAATCATGAATATCCTCCTTAAAAACCTCGCTTCACGCGAGGTTCGTTTCTGCTTCTTGTAGTTGTGTATTGATTTGTTCCATCTCTTCGATCCGGAACTTTGGTGTCATGACTTCGAAATGAGAGCGAAGATTCGTCATCTCGCCTTCGCAAATGCCGCCAAACTCACCATCGATGTTCAAGCTCATCTCTGATGTATTCTTCATGCGGACGAATGAGGTCGTGACATGCTCGATGCAAGGGTCCGAGAAATGATCCCCTTTCAAGGCAAGACGCATGACACGAATCAGTTCGACGAGGTTACATTTCTTGAGAATGAAGAGATCGAACCGACCGTCATTGAGTGACGCGTTCGGTGACAATTTCTCGAATCCGCCGACGGAGTTCGTATTGGATGTCAAGAACAACATGACTTCTCCTTTGAATATACCCTTTTCATGCTCCAGTTCGACATATGTCGGTCGGATTTGCGGAAGTTTCTCCATCCCTTTGACGTAGTACGCGAGCTGTCCGAGTGCCGTCTTCAGCTTCGAAGGCACTTCGTACGACAGTTCTGTCATGATGCCACCGCCAGCGATATTGATGAAGTAATGGACGCCTGCGGAGCCTTCGATCTTACCGATATCGACCGGCATCGTATGTCCTGTGCAGATGACATCCATCGCCCCTTCAATCGTCAATGGAATACGCATCGCCCGACCAAAGTCATTCGTCGTTCCAACAGGTAATACACCAAGCTTTGGACGTTTATTGTAGGCAGCCATTCCACTGATCACTTCGTTCAACGTACCATCGCCGCCTGCTGCGACGACGAGATCAAATTCTGCTTCGCATGCTCGTGCTGCTTCATACGTCGCATCGCCGACCGCTTTCGTCGAGTAGACAGATGTCTCATAACCCGCTGCTTCGAGTCGGTCGAGGATATACGGTAAATTTCGTTTAACCATCTCTTTCCCGGAAGTCGGGTTATAAATCACGCGCGCTCTAGGTCTCATAAGATTTTCTCCTTTTTGACTCAACCGTTCATTTGATACATAACTGTTTTATTTTACATGAACTCTCGAGACATTACAAAGCCAAAAAAGACAGCGTCCGTTTCCTCGCAGAAGTAAAGGAGGAACGAACGCTGTTTGATCAGGTACTTATTTTAATTTTTCAAGCTCTTCATAGAAGAGTTGATCAAGGAGGGCAGGGTTCGCCATTCCTTTTGTTTTCTTCATGATTTGACCGATGACGAAGCCTTTCTTCCGGTCACGTCCACCGAGTAATTCCTCGACGACGGCTGGGTTCGCTTCGAACATCTCGACGATGAGACCACGTAGCAACCCTTCGTCCGAAATTTGTGCAAGACCGTTTGCTTCGACGTATGCACGTGGCTCGACACCTTCTTCGATGACGGCCGTGAAGACTTGTTTAGCGATCTTCGAAGAAATCGTTCCGCTTGCGATCAAGTCGATCATTTCTGCCAGACGAGCTGGTGTCATCTTGACTGTTTCGAACGTTTCCGTCGATTTATTCAAGTGACCTTGGATCTCACCGACCGTCCAGTTGGCTGCTGCTTTTGGTTCTGCGCCTGCTGCCAGTGTCGCTTCGAAGTACTCTGCCGTCTCACGTGTAACTGTCAATTGTTTCGCATCATACGCCGAAAGACCGAGTTCTTCTTGGTAACGAACGCGACGTGCATCTGGAAGTTCTGGGATACCCGCACGAATCGCTTCTTTCCAATCGTGATCAAGTACGAGCTTGACGAGGTCAGGCTCTGGGAAGTAACGGTAATCCGACGCCCCTTCTTTGACACGCATGAGGACGGTTTGTTTTTTCGTCTCATCGAAGCGAAGTGTTTCTTGACGCATCACACCACCTGCAAGCAACAACTTACGGTGACGATCTTCTTCGAACTCAAGACCTTTTAAGACGTTTCCGAATGAGTTCAAGTTTTTAAGTTCTGTTTTCGTACCGAACTTCTCTTGTCCGTATGGACGAACGGAGATGTTACAGTCACAACGAAGTGATCCTTCTTCCATCTTGACGTCCGAGACGCCTGCATATTGCAAGACTTCCTTGAGACGTTCGAGGTAGGCGACCGCATCTTTCGGTGAACGCATGTCCGCTTCACTGACGATCTCGATGAGCGGTGCACCTGTCCGGTTGAAGTCGACGACCGAGTGGTTGGCACCCGTGTGGTTCATCTTACCAGCATCTTCTTCCAAATGGACACGTTCGATTCGGAAGCGTTTCGTTTTGCCATCGACTTCCGCATCAATATAGCCATCGAAGCCGATCGGTTGATCGAACTGTGAGATTTGATACGCTTTTGGCGTATCTGGATAAAAGTAGTTCTTCCGGTCAAATTTCGTTTGATCGGCTACTTGGCAGTTGAGTGCCATTGCTGCACGAACAGCGAGTTCGACGGCTTTTTCGTTGACTTTCGGCAGGACGCCTGGGTGTCCAAGACAAATCGGACACGTTTTTGTGTTCGTCTCCGCGCCGTATTCCCGCGCACAACCACAGAACATCTTCGTGTTCGTGCTCAGTTCGGCGTGGACCTCGATCCCGATGATCGTTTCAAAGTTCATGATACATTCGCTCCTTATAACTTCGGAAGCGCGAATCCGCCTGTCGCAAGCTCAAACGCATGCGCAGCGCGATAGATCGTCGCCTCATCGAAATGTTTTCCAATGATTTGTAAGCCGACCGGAAGACCGTCGACGAATCCAGCTGGAACCGAGATTGCTGGAACACCCGCTAAGTTGATTGGAATCGTCAAGATGTCATTCGCATACATCGTGACGGGATCATCCAGTTGTGCACCGAGTTCGAATGCTGGTGTCGGTGCTGTTGGTCCGATGATGACGTCATAGTTCGCAAGGACATCGTCGAAGTCTTTTTTGATCAACGTCCGAGCTTGTTGAGCTTTTTTATAGTAGGCATCGTAGTAACCTGAGCTGAGCGCGTACGTTCCGAGCATGATCCGGCGCTTGACTTCGTCTCCGAATCCTTGTGAACGGGAATACTTGAAGACATCTTCAAGTGCATCCGCTTCGGCACGGACTCCGTAACGAATGCCGTCAAAGCGTGCGAGGTTCGATGATGCTTCCGATGAAGCAAGTAAGTAGTACGTCGCAAGCGCATATTTCGAGTTCGGAAGTGACACTTCATCGACTGTCGCACCGAGTGCTTCGAGTTTTTGGATTGCTTCCCGGATGTTGGCTTTGACGCCTTCACTGACACCCTCACCGAAATATTCTTTCGGAACAGCGATCTTCAACCCTTTGATATCACCTGTCAACGCTTGTGTGTAATCCGTTGCTGCGACGTTCGCAGACGTCGAATCCATCTCACAGTGTCCTGCGATCGCGCTCAAGAGATACGCGTTGTCTTCGACTGTTCGTGTCAACGGACCGATTTGGTCAAGCGACGATGCGAACGCAACGAGACCGAAGCGTGAGACGAGACCGTATGTCGGTTTCAACCCGACGACACCACAATAGGCAGCCGGTTGACGAATCGAACCACCTGTATCCGAACCAAGGCTGAACAAGACTTCGCCTGCTGCGACAGCTGCTGCTGAACCACCCGAAGAACCACCTGGAACGTGTTTCGTATTCCATGGGTTGCGGACCGGTTTGTAGGCTGAGTTCTCGTTTGAAGAACCCATCGCGAACTCATCCATGTTCAATTTCCCGATCGTGATCGCTCCTGCTTCATGCAGACGCTCGACGACCGTCGCATCATGAGCTGGTACGAAGTTCTCGAGGAATTTCGAACCACATGTCGTCGTCATCCCTTTCGTGACGATGTTATCCTTGACGCCGATTGGAAGACCAAACAATGGATTTGCTTCATGTTTCGCGACATCATCCATTCGTTTTGCTTGCTCGAATGCTTCTTCGTTCAATGAAAGAAACGCACCGATTTTTCCATCGACGCGGTCGATTTGATCAAAGGATTCTTGGACGAGTTCAGAAACTTTGACTTCGCCATCCTGAATGAGTGTGTGTAGTGTTTTGACACCATGTTCAAAAAGTGACATCGGGTCATTTCCTCCTTATTCGAACACCGCTGGGACGCGGACTTGTCCGTCTTCCCAATCGGGTGCGAGTCGTTCTACTTCCGTACGCGGAAGTGATGGACGTACTTCGTCCTTACGTAGGACGTTCTTTAAATCGAGGACATGAGTCGTCGGTTCGACGCCTGTCGTATCGAGTTCATTTAATTGTTCAGCGAACCCAAGAATCTTCTCGAGTTGTCCTGTGAATTGTGCTACTTCTTCATCTGTCACGGCAAGGCGTGCCAAATGCGCCACGTGGCGGACTTGCTCCTCATTAATCTTTGCCATGTCATTCCACCTCCGGAACTTTTGCGATATATTTTACACTATTTCTAATCATAGCACTTTTCGTCCAGACAAAAAAGACGATGGTGCATCGGGGGGAGGTCCGCACCATCGTCCTTATAGGGGTAGCAAAGCTTCCGGGCGGAAAGCTTCTAGTTATGAAATACCCGCTTTAAATCAGACGAAACAAAAATACTGAATATTCATACTAAGACATCGACGAGCAGATAGACATTGAAGACGATGACAATCGAGACGATGATCCAGGCTAACGCGTTCATGAACCGACTGTTCCGGTGTTCTCCCATGTACCGCTCACTTGCTGTCGCCCGAATCAACGGAATTAGCGCGAACGGAATCCCGAACGATAAGGCAACCTGGCTGAGAACGAGTGCCCGTGTCGGATCAAAACCGGAGAACAGCAACAAAATCGCCGGTAACATCGTCACGGTCCGTCGAACGAACAACGGTAATTGGAGATGAAGGAATCCACGCATGATCGCGTCACCTGACATCGTGCCGACGCTTGAAGAAGCGAGACCCGAGACGAGTAAAGCAATCGCAAACAGATATGGCGCAATGCCACCGAGCGTGACATGAAGTCCCTCGTAGATCGCTTCAAGCGAACCCGCTTGATACTTCGTGCCATAAAAGACACTTGCCGCAATGACGAGCATCGCCCCGTTGACCGCTCCGGCAATCAGCATCGCTCCCCAGATGTCGAAGCGTTGGATGTGTAACATCGACGCTTTATTCGCAATGTGCCCCATCCGCCGTTTCGTTAAATCGGAATGGAG